>JAGXIS010000110.1 GCA_024635465.1 Bacteroidota bacterium
ATGCACTGCAATCAATCCTGTTTTTCCTGAGATCATTTTAAGCGCATTTCGAATTGAATCCTGCCGCTCTTTACCCCCTTCAACAACCACAGTTCTGATTTTTGGAAAGATTCGCTTCAATATTTCACGAGTCGGCTCTACATACGCGCCGGATGTGGATACAATCACCTCACCCAATCCGGATACATTTTTAAATCGTGTCAACGTAAGCTCGAGAATTGTTTTTCCCGAAATCTTCAGGTAGGGCTTAGGAGTCTCCCCCCCTATTCGTTCGCCTGCTCCCGCAGCAGGTATGATTAAAGCCAGCTGTTGATTGTCCACGATTTTTGTTCAGTTGTTATAGAATCAGCATTGCATCGCCGAAAGAGAAAAATTTGTAATCCTTCTCGAGTGCTTCCTTGTAGGAGCTTTTGATATACTCAAAACCACCGAAAGCAGCCGCAAGCATCAGCAATGTCGACTCCGGCCGATGAAAGTTAGTGATCACTGCTTCTGTGATTTTAAAATTGTAATCCGGGTAGATAAATTTGTCTGTCCAACCGGTTCCTTCCTTCGACATGCCACTGGCCATCACACTGGTCTCGATCACTCTTACCGCAGAAGTCCCGCAAGCAACAACTTTGTGCTTTTTACTCTTGAGTGCTTCGTTGATACGGTCAGATGATTCTTTTGAGATGTAATAATTCTCAGAGTCCATTCTGTGTTTTGTAAGATCTTCCACCTCTACCGGACGAAACGTACCCCATCCAATGTGAAGCGTCACGGGAACAAAATCAACTCCTTTTTTCGTCAGTTTGGCAACCAACTCATCGGTGAAATGCATCCCGGCTGTAGGAGCGGCGACTGCACCTCTCTCCTTGGCAAAAATTGTTTGATAACTCTCCTTATCAGAATCTTTTGGCTCTCTTTCAATATAAGGAGGCAACGGCATATCCCCGATTTCATCCAGACGCTCATAGAGATCTTCATTGGGTCCGTCATAAAGAAAACGAATGGTTCTTCCGCGAGATGTGGTATTATCCACAACTTCAGCCATCAGGTCTTCTCCAAAATAGAGTTTATTTCCAATTCTGATTTTACGGGCAGGTTCAACAAGTACATCCCACAACATATTTTCAGGCTGCAGTTCTCTCAATAGAAAAACTTCAATATCTGCTTCTGTTTTCTCTTTTTTCCCCTTCAATTTAGCAGGAAACACTTTGGTGTTATTATAAACGACAACATCACCCTCATTGAGGTATTTGTGTATTTCAGAGAATTTTTCGTGCTTGATACTTTTATCTTCACGATTCAAAACCATTAATTTAGAACTGTCTCTCGGGCTCCGTGGTTCTTCAGGTACATTAAATTCATCGATTTCAAACTTGAAATCTGTCAATTTCATTTTCAAAATAAGTAGAAATTTGATTAATATTTGACATCAGGTAAAGCTCAATAATATGCGTATTTTTTAACCAAATTACAAGCTTAGAAAGTGAGATGTGAGACATTCTAATAATTGCGTCATCCTGATGGATATCAGGATCTCCAGGTTTATGAGTTCAATATGATGAATAGATTTTGCAGAACCCACTGCCTTGAGATCCTGAAATAAATTCAGGAGGACGTCGTGGTGTTGTATGACGTGTTGAGGCAGGATGACCTGATGAGGCAGGTTGGCAACCAACCAAAATATTGCGTCCTCCTGATGGATATCAGGATCTCCAGGTTTATGAGTTCAGTATGATCAATAGATTTTGCAGAACCCACTGCCTTGAGATCCTGAAATAAATTCAGGAGGACGCAATTGTTATGTACATCCCACTGATAGCTGAAAACTAAAACCCTCTTCACTCCTTTCACTTCTTTCGCTTTTTCTGTATAATTAATACGCAACACCCTCGTTTGTTAAGAAACTCGATCCTATGACAAAAAAACTTTCCCTTTTAGCAATTCTATTTTTCTCTACGACACTCATCGCGGAAGCGCAATTGAGAAAAGATCTGACGTACCAACCTGAGGTATATTCTGCTTCTGTCATGCATTCGGGCAATCAAAACGCACCGGGGAGCTGGATGAATCTACTCAACATGACCATGAGCCACTCCTACTCCATGAATTTCAGTAATTTTGGCGGGAAGACACAAAATTTGAATGCCTACACAAACCACATGTTTTTTGACATCAGTGACAGAATGAAAGCACAAGTGGATGTCTCACTGCTTCACTCCCCTTTTGGCAATAGTTTCATGAACAATGATAACCTGGGAACACAAATTATCGTTGATCAGGCCAGGCTCGATTTTAAACTCACTGAAAATTCGTCCATTTCATTTCAATTCTCTCAAAGACCTGCTTATTACGGCATGAGTCCATACGGAAGAGGCAACAGCTTCTCACCTTATCATAGAATGTATCCAGGATTTTAAAACTGAATGCCAAAAAAAGATTCAGAAAACAACCCTAATCATCTTCTGTTAAACGCTGCAATCAGTTTTCTTGGTGTTTTATTGCTTATTTTACTCTTCGCTATAGGAACCAGGATGCTCTATCCACGAATAATGGCCGAAAGAGAGACCGTTGATCCGGCTTTGATCAGTACAATCATTCAACTGGAAGTACTGAACGGTTGTGGAGTAGCGGGCATCGCCACTCAGTTTACGGACAAGCTCCGGGAATACGGTTTTGATGTTGTTGAAAGCGGGAATTTTGATCACTTTAATGTAGAGGAGAGTTTTGTGATTTCACGAAGCGGACAGATGGAAAATGCGCGCCGGGTTGCGGAAGCGATCGGTATCGCAGAACAAAATGTTCTAATAGAATCATCTCCTGACTTCTATCTTGATGTAACCTTAGTAATTGGCTCAGACTTTGAGTCACTAAATCTTTAAATTACGCCTATGACACAATCTCCAAATACAACCCAATCGACATTTTCAACCGACTTTGAAAATAAATCGGCAGATTCTGAACAACTTATCCAATTGATCACAGAGGGACTCCTTGAAAAAAAGGGAAAAGATATTAAAGTTTTGGATGTACGGGACCTGACCACCCTGACGGATTATTTTGTGATCTGTCACGGTTCTTCAGATACCCAGATTGGAGCACTGGCAAACAGTGCAATGGAGAAAGTAAAAGAGAACATTGGCGAAAATGTCTGGCAGCGTGAGGGTCTCGATGCCAGAAGATGGATCATTCTGGATTACGTCAATGTTGTTGTGCATATTTTCAGTGAAGAGAAAAGAGAATATTATGGCATTGAAAGAATGTGGAACGATGCCAAAATTACTGAGATCTCTGATCCTGAATAGACGTCAACTTTCATCAGGATTAAAACGATGATTTCAAGGTTCCTACATATCGGGAAAATCTCTGTTTCACAAACCCTGTAATCCATTTCACTCTCCGGCACTTTCGCATTGAAAAAAATCGAATCATATCCGGTAAAACTATTTTGGGTTACGATTGTAGCCGCAATCGTTTCATACGGGATTTTTGAATTTACATATCGCATCAGCTCCTCAGCCGGTACCATTGACAGTGACTCCATTGAGAACACCCTCGACAATAGTGTCGAGCTCTTCAATCAACTCTCTCTCCATTTAAATGAACGATCAGAAGAGTTAAAAACACTTCTAACTCAGGCCATTGAAAATGAACAGAATCGAAATGCCATACACAACCGACTGTCTCAAACAGATTTATGGGGTGTTACGGTTCTTAAAAATGCACAAGTTTGGCTTTGGGATGGCTACACCCTCACTCAACCCCGACTACTGGGAGATCTGACTCAAGAAGAGCCGAGGACCACCGTTGTATCTCACAATAACGTTACATTGCTGCTTCGAAGTGAAATCTTCGAGATTGAAGAAGATTCCTACACACTGTTAACCGCGATACGGTTGGCCCAATTTGTAGATCTGCCTTATATCAAAGATTCCGACTATTCTCTGGCTGAGCATCCTGACCTTCAGGTGAACCTGCCGGTTGAGTTTCTTTTTTTTGAACCCGTTCCCAATGATGCTTATTCAAAATCCCTTTCCATTCCCGAATCCGGTGAGGTGGGTTCTGTTTACATCCCCATTTCGGAAATTGAACAGTTTCAAACCATCCGATCCGCAAAACTGAGTCTTTTCAGAATCCTCTTTATTACCCTCCTGTTATTAATTATTTATTCCGGAGCATTAAAGTATTCGCTGAATGAAAAACGGCTTGATATTTTATGGACGATCTTGTTTCTACTGATCATTTTGTGGCTATCTAATCTTATTTTTGATATAACAGGATCGATTAGCTCCTCTATAGTTTTGGTCAATGCCGGATATGACATGGAAGCCATTCATTCACTGATTCGTTATGCCTTTAACGCAATCCTCCTTTTTCTTCTGTTCATCATCTTGCATAATGCACTCTCATTAACCGGTAAAGCACTCCGGCATGAGAATCATTTTTTGACAATAGCTCTCTCTATTTTATTCGGGGCATTGGCTGTATCCTTTCTACTCTTTTTTACTCAATCTACACAGTCGGTATTGTCATCAGGTACGATTCCACTTTCCGATCTTGAACTCACACCGAATTTACCTTCATTTCTGTTTACTCTCTTCTCAGCCATTTTTTTAGTTGCCGCTGCAGGCACTCTTTACACTCTTTGTTATCATATTTTTTCAAGTGAAGTGGATAAATCCGTCATCATCTCCGTCTTTTCACTGATTAGTTTCATCTGTTTCTACTTCCTTGCTGATCTTTTTATTGATTATGTACGATTTGTGAGTACTCTGCTCCTGATCAATATCGGCCTCTTTTCCATTATTTTGAGTGTGGCTCACTATCAGCATAAGAAGCAGGAGTTCTTCGAGCAAATGTCCGGCTTTAGAAAGTTGATTCTCATCGTTCTGCTACTATCATCAACGATTTATTTTATTATCTGGAATGCCATGCAACCCAGACTGGATCAGGAGTTATTGCATCAGGTTAATGAATTTACTCAAGAAGAAACTGAATTTAGAACGGATGAAATTCTTTTTCGACTTCTGACCAATATCGAAAATAATCTATCCCACTTTTCCCAGACGGATATTGACAATCGCAGCTCTTTTTTAATTAATCAGTTTCAGAGATCGGTGCTCAACCTGATTCGTGATGAGTGGAAAGGATACTCCTTTCACGTACGCCTGTTGACGGTAGACAGTAATGAAATCACAAACTTTTCAACGGCATTGGATACACCGGTTTGGACTTCATTCTATGATACCAGATTAATGCTTCAATCCCACAGAGGTGAACAACTTCGGTGGCAGTCCAATCGGCCAATCATCTGGGATCGACCCACGGATCTTTCTGATAGATATACCGCTTTTAACCGGGGATGGATCCCCATTTATGATCCTGATGAACGAAATAATATCATCGCCTGGATTGCCGGTGAAATCTATAGAGAGCGGTCTGATTATCAGAAGCCTTTGCGCGCAGTTCTCTCCGCTGAAAGCAGCAGGGAGTGGAAACAGAGCTTCTATCTGTCGGAATATTTGGGTGAACGTCTAATACGAAGCTCACTGAAAGGGATCTATTATGATCAGCCTCAATTCAACCGTCTGCCGGAACGTGAGCTGGAAATTGCGCTTCAGGATTCGATTACGTTTATCACCAACAACACTTCATCAGGATCATTCAGAGAGGTTTTAATCCGGACCGGTGAGAGAAGTATTATCAAAGCAAGTACACCTTATCCCGATTTCAATCATCACCTGTTTTCATTTTTTCGCCTGCAATTGATCATCACTTTTCTCGGACTCATCATTTTTATCCTCTTCTCTTTTGCAGGTTTCAGAGAATTCAGTCTCTTTGGTCAAAATATCAAGTTCAAAAACCGACTCATTGATGGGTTGGTTCTGGCTACAATTCTCTTCCTGACGGTCCAGATATTCGCAACACAATACACCGTAGGTACTCAAAATGAGAAAAATGTGGAGCGGGAGCTGCTGAATAATTTGGCCGTTGTTTCTGAAATACTCAAGGAAAAGTCGATCACCTCAACAACGATTCAGGCCGACAGTCTGATCGCTGATTTAACTACATCACTGAATACGGACCTCATTATCTATGATTATGAGTCGATCTTCGCCTCAACCACTCCAC
>JAGXIS010000111.1 GCA_024635465.1 Bacteroidota bacterium
ATGTACGTCCATGCTACCCCCATGAACCTTCACAATATCATTCGTTATACTCAGCCCCAGCCCCGTACTCTGCGTACCCTTCTTTGTCGTAAAAAACGGCTGTAGGATTTTTTCTTTCATTTTTTCTGGAATTCCGGCCATTACAAACAGTATTTTGCCAATGTTATAGAAATGGTAGTCGGTAGTTTTGCCCTTTCTAAGAAGGGTTTTTCGGATGTTTTAAAAGATTTTTATCAATGGTTATTAGTTAGTCATATTGAAGTATAACACTGGCATATCACCAATGCAGTTCAGGTTATCCATGCTTAGTACGCAAGTTTTATTCATGTTATTATTAAAATATTGAGGATAAGATGAATAAATCGGTTTTAATATCAAAGTTCAAACAACAGCTTAGGCTTAAGAACTATAGTAAAAAGCCCGATCGAAAACTTAAATATGTAGAGTATTAGCCTGTTTTGGTTTTATAAGTGTGGTAAGCCCTATAACGATCCAGCGCATAACAGGCGCTGGTTATAGGGCGCTTAATTAGAAGTGGATTAAAGTCTGGTTATCCGACAGCCAACGATAAGAAGTTGAGCGGGTAGCTGATGTTAGTGAAAGAATGATTATTTAGCTCGAATTCTTATCTCATCCATTTGTATATGATCATCCCAGTATTTTCCGTCCGAAAAAACAGATTTAATTGGTCCACTCATAAATAATGTGTCCCCTACGAGTTTAAATTCATAGGTACTTATTGCTCCAACTGCGATTTCATACGATGACCAATTATGCGTTTCAATATAGTTATTACCTTCAATTCTGTATGGACCAGCACTACCCGCAGTGTTCAAACCATCCTCTCCTCGACTTATGTATGCAAAATGACTGTTTGAAAAGATCTTCATCTGAGATGGTTGTTCAGGTTTGTTGATTTCTTCCAATAATGAATCCCTATCGGCGGTATAATACTTCCCATTGATTAAATACCATGCTCCAACTAGTGGATTTTCATCTTGTTGAATTGCTGCTGATTTATCACTATTAGAGTTATTACAGGCATTTAAACTCAATATTATCATTAATAAGATTGCAACATTTGAATTCTTCATTTTGATTATTTTTAGTGTTATTACTTGGATTTCAAAGTAAAAGATTGATATAAATATCTTGCACAGTTTTCCTATGTATGAATTGAATGATGAGATTTATTGAACGGTCGAGTTCTTCCAATCTACACGAAGATTGACAATGTCATATTTCTTTTTTTGTACCGTAAATAAACATACTTTTACTCTTTTCTTGGCCTGTAGATGTCGTGTGTTAGTAACTTAATTGTGGTATTGCCAGTATTTACAGCCGCGTCAGATAAGGGAGGGCTGATAAATCCCACTCCAGAAGGTAATTCCATGGTTTGCTTTTCCATTCCTTCGAAATAAACATCAAGTGTTCCTCCTTCAATCACATAGACAGTATGGTCGGGGTGGAAATGCCAGGAAACTGAATCTCCGGGTTGCATCGTTCCGATATACATTTTGATACCAAGCGTATCTCCAAGTAGATCAATGGCATCACCTCCCATTGCTGATAAATCCATGGCTGGGTCATAAACAGGCACTATATCTATATCATTGTCTTTCACCGGTGCCGTATCGGTGGTTGCATTGTTATGGTCGATAGTTTTTGATTGCTGATCGCAGCCAATAAGAAGAAGTACAATGCATAAAATAGGAAAACAGTCTTTCATAGCGATTGGAATTTTGTTAAGAGTAAGAGATAACCCAATCTATAAAACAGGAGGTGGATGCAGTATCATCATTGTTACAATTTATTGCAGAATAGTTGCTTTTATTGTACTGCTGTGATATCTGTAAACTCTTTTACTTCTACAAGAGACTTAAATGGAGTGTAATCGAAGAGTGGTTTCAGGAAGATATCCCTCTCAAAATCCCAGTGATGTCGAAGTTGCCCCTGCTCCTGGGTTTTTTTCAATAATGCTACTGCTTCTTCTTTTTTCCCAAGTTGAGCATAAACTCTGGCTTTTAGATAATCCCTGTGATATTCAAATTCATGCCTGCGCCAGGGAATAATGTATCTTCCTTCAAATCTTGTAAAAATTATTTCAGCCTCTGTGGCATTGCCCATCGCCGCTTCTACCTGAGCCAGGTAAATCAAAAAATCGTCACTATCCGGATCATCTTCCAGCTTTTGTATCAGATAATCTCTTGCACTTTGTAAATCATTAGCCAAATAAAGTGCATCAACCAGATCAAAGACCTCAGCTTTTTTGCCTGGCAATTCATGTAGAAGTTTAGCAGCTTTCCGGGCAAAATACAGAGATGTCTCCCTTTCAGAGATGAGCCCAAATTCATAAGCCGCAATTGTAAGATATTCAGCTAATAATTTTTCATTACCGTCTGCAAAATTTTCAATCATTTCTTCTATTTCTTCTCTTGATTTGCCGTTTTTTACTTCTACAAAAATAAAAAGGGCCGGAATTGCTGAATTATGGAATTCTTCAGGAATGGACTTCAGGTAAGATAGTGCCTCTTCATGGCTGCCTAACATGATCATAGATTCGGTGTAATTCCAAACCTTGAAATAGTGCCATAACAAACCTGCATCGCTGTCAAGTGGATCATGTAGTTGTGAAAGCAATGAAATAGCAATTTCCGGCATATATAGAGACTTGGCCAGATGCGCAGCCTCCATGTTGAAATAATAATCTTGAGGATATTCTTCCAATGCACTTAAAACAATATTAAAAGCCTCCCTGTAATCTCTCTCTTGAGAGTATTTTAATTCCAGGTAAGCCTTTTTTTCATATTCTGTAATATTGGGAATCTGTTCAATTATTTGAAGAATAGAGTCTCTCTTCTGTTCTGTATAAAACCAGGATAAAAAAATATGCGGCATCACAAAAGTGGGTTCCAGTTGCGCTGCCATTTTAAAATTATTGAACGCTTGAGACGGATATAGACCATTTCTTAATTCTGTTAATCCACTGATATAATATTTATAGGCCTCGTAGTTGGGAGGATTCAATTTTCCAAGCTTTACCTCTTCCAAATTTGTTACCAGCCCTGCAATTCTCAAGCGCAGATCTTCAATAACCTGCATAACACTATCTTTCGGTCCCCAAATAATCGGCATATTGTAGACAGAGTCCTGTGAATAGACATCAACAAGTAGAACATCAAAATAGAGATTCTGGTCTTTGAGAAAATAATTTCCTGTTATAAGATATTCAGCACCTACGATTTCGTGAAATGTTGGTCTGTTTTGAGGGTCATCAGGCAATATTCCGAGATAGGACTGATACTCCTTGATTGTAAAATAGGGCACCGTTTGAATGTCATTCAACTCATCGATCTGGGTGGAAATCCAGCTACTCGCGATGTCTCCAACTTTCGTCATGGAGAGATCACCCGTCTGATTTGTAAAAGGAATGACGGCAATACGGCCATTCTCGACAAGGGTAACCACTTCTTCGCCATTACGATAAATCATTGAAAAGATCGAGATTACAATAAAAAGTAGAAGTATTGGAATCCCTGCAATCAGTAAAACTTTTTTGGGAGGATTATAATTAACGGTTGTTTTCTGTTGAAGCACGTCAATGCGAATTCCATTTGCTCGAAGTATCTTATTAATTTTCGGTAGTTGATAAAAAGAGAGGATCTTCTTTTCGGTAAGATCGCTGGTTAACCCGTTTTTCTTAATTTCTCCGGGTGGAGTGCTGAACTCTTCTTTGAAACATTTGCTAAAATATGAAGGACTGCTAAATCCAATCTTGAAGCTTATCTCGGCAATAGTATATTTGCCTTCCAATAAATAAACACAAGCTTTTAATAATCGGATATATCGAATGAATTTACCTGTGGAGAGGGTAGTATTCTTCTTTAGTTTCCGATGGATCTGTTCACGACTGAGAGACAGGAAATTAGCCAATTCATTACCGGAGAAATTATCATGCCCCATCTCGTTAATAACCACTTCAGCAACTCTCTTGATAAATTCAATATCAATCGATTTTGCTTTCTCCATAGTAGTTAATATTTAAATTGAATCGGTTTGTGAAAGGAACTATACTTTCTATGGTCAATTAAGATTCAATCTACCTATACATGATTAATTTTACAATTGGTCAAGATTTTGAAAGGTATAACGACCTTTTGCTTAAGCGTCGGTATGATAGCGCGGTAGAGTTAGTTGATTTTTGGCCATGGAAGAGAGTTTAGGACAGGCAAGTCGCCCTATAGGGCCTTTTTTTGAAAATTCCCCCAAAAAATCAAAATTCGATTTTAAGGGAAAAAATATTTTTATATAATTTCGAAGTTTAACTATTCTAAGCCAGCTCTAGTGTGTCTTCTCTACTGGGTCGAAGTAGGGGATTATGGGAACCCAAGGACTTATCTGTAAAGATTGAGTTTAATTCGCTTTTTTGAGCATAAAAAAACCGCAAGAGGTTATCCTGCGGCTTTATGAGCCTATATAGTCTATTTAGGCACGAATTTTACACCATCTTTTTTAAGATGATCAATGGCATGACCAACCTTTTTGATATGTCTGGGCTCGTAATATCTGGATTTGGTCATCTTTCCCCGGAATTCTTCCAAGGTTTCGATGCTTTTCCATTGTTTATCATCTAATTCATCTTCCTTGCCCATAATTTAAATTATTTTATTTTCTTAGAGATATGGTTTGATCTTTCAATTTGGCATTTTCTCTTTCCAGCTTCTCAATTTCATCCCGGAGCTCCTGCTTTTCCTTCTCATGCTCTGAGGACTCGCCTTCTATACGCAGCATTTTATCTGTCAGATCCTTGGATGTTAAATGCTCGTATACACGCGTAACCTCCAGTGAGCTATGGCCAAGAATTTTGGCTACCTCATTAATGTCATAACCCATTCTCAAAAGCTCAGTACCACAACTGTGTCTGAGTCCGTGGAAGTTTACACCATTATTTTCAAGAGTCTCCATTGCATAAAATTTAAAAACTCTGGAAATGTTATGCTTGCTTAATTTGATTTGTTTAGAGTTGTTTTTCTCGCTTGGAAAAACTAGCCCGGATTTTGGATTCTTCTGATACCTGTTCCAGGCTATTAGAATGTCGTACAATTGTATTCGCATAGGTACGACTCGCTCCATACCGGATTTTGTGTTGGAATCGGTGATCAGCTTTTTTGAAAAGTTCACTTGCTGCCATTGAAGGTTTACGATCTCTTTAACTCGCAAACCTCCATAAAAAGCAACAGAAACAACAGGGCGGAACCAAACCCGGCTTTGGGCCTTAGTTACAATCTGCCTTGCCTTCTTTTTCTCATATATATCTTTTCGATATGTGAAAAAGATCTCGCGAAGTTGTAATTCTGTAATTGTTTTTTCAGAAAAATTATTCGGTACACGTGGTTTTTTAATATTCTTCGCAATATCCTTCTTCGTATGTTTATTCTCGTATAGCCAACCGGTGAACACTTTCATATGTCTTAGGTAGCTGGCTTGTGTAGCCGGTTTTAAATGCGGTTTGAAACAGAAATCTCTTATATCATTCTCTGTTAGCATTGTAACGGGCATAGTCCCTCCGACTTGCTTAATGAATAAGTTCAAATGTCGGCGGTAATTGTTTTTGGTTGTATCGTTCGCTTGGGATCTTTTTTGAATGAAAGAGTCAGCCAAATCTGCCAGCGTAATTAAATGAGTTTGGTTGGACACAATTTGATTACCCTTTTCATGAGTTCTGGGTGTCCAGTCTCCGAAAGGATCAATTTTTCCTTCAGAAAATAATTGCTCGTATTCAATCTTTTTCCGTTCAGCCAACTTCTTTTTAGACGTACCTAAGCTGAATTTTTTTTGAAAATCTTTTCCGTTTATTCGTTTGTTGAAAACGATGTAATAAATCTTACTTCTTTTTTGGAGTGAAGCCATAGAGTCGCGGTTGTAGATTCTTGTACACGAAAAGAAAATTTGTTCATGATTTTGTTCATGAAATATAGACAATTGGGACATAAATATTCCCATAATCTTAGTGACAAAAAAAGTGAGGGCATAAAAAAAGCTGTTTAAAACGAATTAAACAGCTTTTTACGAGGTGGGCCCGGCAGGACTTGAACCTGCGACCAATCGATTATGAGTCGACTGCTCTGACCAACTGAGCTACGGGCCCTTTCTTCTATTAGATAGGATATTTTTTCAATCTCCCAATCGAGAGACTTCAAAGATAAAAATATCACCACTCAGAAACGAACAAAAATCAATTGAAATTTTATTTCTTTTGTACTGCTTTTACAAAGGAAACTTACTTTCCGGGATCTTTAATAGGTAGCTTGTAATCACCCAAAAAAACTTGAGTAGGCTTCTTCAAGCATGTAAACTTCTTGATCTGTTAGCTTGACAAACTCTTTTTTCTTGGCTCTGTTTGACAGACTACCACTATTTTGTCTTAAAAAGCCAATAAGATTTTCAATTGTTTTGTCGGGCATATCAAAATGGTGAATAATAAAATTTCTCATTTTATCATGATTTTTAAGGTATTCAACTTCTTCCGGAAGAGTTTCAAACACAGTTTGCTCAACGCATTTATATAAAAATTCGGCCTGTTTGGTTGCATCAAAGTATCGATAGTAGTCTTTAGTATCATTCAATACTGCCACATTACCATCCGGTGTAGCTTCCCACTCTATGAAATCCAGTAATGGTCTGGAGGTTGATTCAAGAACTTCACGATATTCATTGATTCGTTCGAGGATGACAGCGGATACCGGAAAAATGAGACCTTTAGGTGCAAACTCCATTTTTGAAAGTACATGATGTATGATCTGTCTCTTATACACATCTCCG
>JAGXIS010000112.1 GCA_024635465.1 Bacteroidota bacterium
ATCCAAATGATCCTGAAATATGACGATTCAAAATAGAAAAAAAGAGCATGTTGAACTGACTCTGAAAAAGGATATAAATTACGAAAAGAGTAGCGGTTTTGAACGGTTTAGCTTTCAGCATAATGCACTTCCGGAGGTGAATGTTGATGATGTTGATCTGGCAGGCTCACTTTTAGGACGATCGTTCACTTTCCCATTGTTTGTCTCGTCAATGACCGGCGGATATTCCGATGCAGGAGCTGTAAACGCTCAATTGGCCTCGTTTTGCGAAAGAAGAGGGCTACCCATGGGAGTGGGTAGTCAGCGTGTTATGCTCGAAAACAGGAATGAAATTGAGTCATTTTCGATCGTCAGAGAGCATGCACCTAATGCATTTATAGCAGCCAACATCGGAGGGGCTCAATTGGTAGGGGGGATGGACTCAGAAAAAACAGCACTACTCATTGACAGTATTGGAGCTGATGCACTTATCATACACCTGAATCCACTGCAAGAGCTAATGCAACCGGAGGGAGACCGTAATTTTAAAGGAATCAGAGATGGAATTTCTTCGATAATCAAAGAAGTCAATTGTCCGGTGATCGTAAAAGAGACCGGAGCCGGGATTTCAGCTGAAACGGCTCGAACACTGTTGCAAATGGGTGTGCAAGTTATTGATGTAGCAGGAGCCGGTGGAACGAGCTGGGCAAAAGTGGAAAATTTACGCGATCGAAGTCAGGAGCCACTTCATCAATTTGACGATTGGGGTATACCCACTGTTGATTGCCTGATAGAGGTTGAAAAGCTCAAAAACGATTTTTCATTTGATTTAATCGCCTCCGGCGGAATCCGAACATCGTCTGATATTGTTAAGTCATTTGCTTTAGGGGCTGATTTTACTGCATCAGCACAACCGTTGATAAAAGCACTCTTCGAACATGGAGAGGAAGGTCTGGATACTCTTTTGGATGGCTGGATGAAAGAGTCTCGAATCATACTGACCCTTTTAGGTTGTGAAAGTTTCAATGATCTGAATCCCTCACATTTGAGAATCATCTGACTGAATCGACCATTCTTTATCTCTGATAATTTCTCTATCTTTAGCAGGTATTGAAATCAGGTATTTTGAAGTTATTTAACAGGGATTAATGAATCTTGAAGACAAATTACGGCAAGTCAAGGAGCGATATGACGAGTTAAATCAGGCTATGTCTGATCCGGCTATATTTGATCGCCCTAAAGAGTATGCTGAATTAACTATTGAACATACTCAGCTCAAGGAGTTGGTTGATGATTACAACGAATGGAGTTCTTTAGAGCATCAAATTTCAGGCAATGAGGAGCTGATTGAGGAGGATGATGCTGAAATCAGAGAGATGGCCCGGGAAGAGAATCGCTCACTTAAAGAACGGTTGAAAGAGCTCGAAGAGGAGATCAAATTCAAACTTATTCCTAAAGACCCCGACGATTCGAAAAACTCAATTATTGAGATCAGGGCCGGAACCGGTGGTGATGAGGCGGCTATTTTTGCCGGAGATCTTTTTGAAATGTATCGAAAATATGCTGACAATCAGAAATGGTCTTTGAGTATTTTATCGATTGCGGACAGTGAAAAAGGTGGCTATAAAGAGATCGTATTTGAGCTTTCAGGCAGAGAAGTGTATGGAAAAATGAAGTATGAGAGCGGAGTACACCGAGTACAACGAGTGCCTGAAACAGAATCTCAAGGAAGGGTACATACTTCAGCCGCAACGGTTGCAGTGCTGCCGGAGGTCACTGATGACGTGGACATTCAAATTGATATGAAGGATGTCCGTGTAGATACCTTCCGTTCCAGTGGTGCCGGTGGACAGCACGTAAACAAGACCGATTCAGCTATTCGCCTTACCCATGAACCATCAGGCGTTGTTGTTGAGTGTCAACAGGAGAGATCACAACATCAGAATAAAGAGAAAGCTCTAGTTATGCTTAAAACAAGGCTTTATGATGCTGAAACGGAGAAAATCCGATCTGAAAGAGCAGCGGATCGAAAGAGCCAGGTTTCTACCGGTGATCGAAGTGCAAAAATAAGGACGTATAATTTCCCTCAAGGACGTTTTACAGATCATAGGATTAACCTGACACTCTATAATCTGGATGATATACTAAAAGGTAATTTAGGTGATGTGATTAAATCACTCCGAGTTGAAGATAACCTGGAAAAACTGAATGCAATCATGAATTAAGTGATGTTCTGTCACTGTTTTCATTAAAAATGGTTATTTTGTTGATGTTTAGAATTGTAAATGAATTGAATAGATAGAAATGCCGACCTGGATATTACATACTGAATTTAAATTTGATGCTGCACACTTTATTGATGGGTATGATGGGAAATGCGGTAGAATGCATGGACACACCTATAAGGTTCATGTATCTGCAAAATCACACAAATTGAATCCATCAAAATACCTTAAAACAGCGGATATGGTGTGTGATTTTAAAGAATTGAAGTGGGCCGCAGTGGATGGAACAAAAGGGGGCTTAGATCATACCGTACTTAATGAATCGATTCCGGTCGCTACCACTGCTGAGAGGATTGCCGAGTATATCCATAAAGAAACCAAAGCACGAATACCGGGCGACATTGAATTGAAAATCACAGTATGGGAAACTGAATCCAGCTGGGTAGAATATACAGATCAAGATGTTTAAGAGCGATAAAAAACATAGCGTTATAGAGATTAAGAACGAAGCAGATAACTATCTATATCCTTTGATGGAAGATTTTTATACGATTCAGGGTGAAGGTGTTCACTCCGGGAAACCGGCTTATTTTATTCGATTTGCAGGATGTGATGTAAAGTGCTGGTGGTGTGATGTAAAAGATAGTTGGGATGAATCAAAACATCCCAAAATTAAGACCGGTGAAATGGTGCAAAGAGCTGTAGAGAGTGGAGCTGAATTTGTTGTAATTACCGGTGGAGAGCCTCTGCTTCATAATTTAGAAGCGGTGACAACAAGGCTCAGACAAGAAGGGCTGAAAGTACATATTGAAACGAGTGGTTCTTCTCCGCTATCGGGACATCTCGATTGGATTACCTTATCCCCTAAACGTTTTAAAAAACCATTGGATGAAGTATTCAGTTATGTGGACGAATTGAAAGTAGTGGTTTTAAAAAATAAAGATCTTGAGTGGGCTGAATTAAATGCTGAAAAATGTCCGGATTCAACCATACTTCTCTTGCAACCGGAATGGGAAACACCGGAATCGGTCGGTTTGATTGTGGATTATGTGAAGAAAAATCCAAAATGGGGAATTAGTCTGCAAACTCATAAATTTTTGAATGTTCCATAAGCTAAAAAGGTTAAATCAGCGAACATCAAGCATAGATTAATGAGTTATCAAAAATCATCCGTTTTAATCACAGGGGCAAGCCAAGGTATTGGCAGAAACATATCCATTTCATTTGCGGCTCAAACAAACAGGCCCCTTTTGCTATTGGCACGAAATGCAGAAAATTTGGAAAAAACTGCGGATCTGTGCAGAGAGGCCGGATCAAAGCAAGTTGCAGTACTTGTTTGTGATGCGACATCACCCACTGAATTGCAAAAACTTTTACTTCCAAAAGGTTTTCCAAATCCCGGTATTATCGTCAATAATGCAGGAAGTTATCTATATAAAAAACTAGAAGATACGACGAACGAAGAGTTTCAAAATCAGATTGATATCAATCTATTTACAGCTGTCAATGTGGTACAGCGATTTCTTCCTACATTAAAAAAACAGGACAGAGCATTAATCGTTAATATCTGCTCGGTTGCATCTTTAAAAGGTTATGGTGATAGTGGAGCGTATTCTGCCGCTAAACATGCTTTATTGGGCTACACCCGGTCTTTGAGAGAGGAGTTGATTGAGACCCAAATTGGAGTGACAGCCATAAATTTGGGACAGACACACTCATCATCCTGGGCAGGGTCGGATATGAATCCGACAAAACTGATTCATCCAACCGATGTTGCAAACTTGATTGTCGCTATTTCCAATCTATCACCTCAATCTGTTGTTGAAGAAATTTCAATCCAGCCCCAGCATGGAAAAGTTACTCCCTACTAACTGAAGGATTTTTTGGTTTAAATCGAGTAGTCAATCCGATTTTGAACTGTTTTCAGCGATTTTAGCATTATCTCTGAACTTTAAAAATCCGGCTCTTCGAACGGCACTTCCATTAAAGATCGAATCAAACTGATCTTCGCGGATATCACTCCACTGTTTGATAGGGGGTATTAAAACGTCTTTGCGCGGTTTTAAATCTTCGATATGTCCATACGCAGCATCGCGGTTCCACGGGCATACATCCTGGCAAATGTCACATCCAAACATCCATCCAGACGTTTGTTCTTGAAGGTGATTCGGTATTTTTTCTTTCAGTTCGATCGTTAAATAACTGATGCATCTGCTTGAGTCGATGCGATAGGGCTCATGAATGGCATGCGTGGGGCAGGCATCAATACAGGATGTACAGCTTCCACAGTGGTCGGTAACCGGGGCGTCATAGTGAAATGGAACGTCAATAATCATCTCCCCAATCAAGAACCAGGAACCACTTCGTTTATTCAACAAATTTCCATTTTTACCCAGCCAGCCAAGTCCGGATCGTTGAGCCCATGCTTTATCCATCACCGGTGCGGAATCAACAAAAATTCTACCCTCCACATTGCCAATTAACTCTTTAGTGAAATTAAATAGGTGTTTAAGTCGCCCCTTAAAAATTTTATGATAATCTCTTCCACGGGCATATTTAGCTAATTTCGGATGTTTAGTATTCAGATCATGGACCTCATTTTCATGAAACCGATAGCTCATGATCACACTCACAACACTTTTTGCTCCCGGCACAAGTTTGGTTGGATCAATACGCTTATCAAAGTGATTCTCCATCCAACCCATTGAAGCGTTGAGGTTTTGATTGAGCCACTGTTCGAGACGAAAAGCCTCATCATCCAATGGACCCGCTTTTGAAAATCCACAAGCATCAAACCCTAATTCCAGAGCTTTTTGCCGCACTTTGTATGTAGACTCAAAAAGATCCATTCTTAATAAATAAAATAGTGCAATTTTGGATTGTTTCGGTTTGATAAGATGTGAAAACCGTAAGAGAAAACAATACGTTTTCGAAGATCAATGAGAGAAATGGATAAAAAAACAGCAAACGATGATTTATATCAGTTATCGTTTGCTGTTACAAGATCAATAAGAACGGCTCGATGGATTAATTAATACCAAGAAGTTCTACTTCAAAGACAAGAGTTGCGCCCGGAGGGATAATGCTGCCCGGAGGAGGATTATTTCCGTAAGCAAGTTCTGAAGGAATAAAGAACTGATATTTTGAACCTCCTGTCATGAGTTGCACACCTTCAGTCCATCCCGGTATAACTTGGTTCAATGGGAATACAATCGGTTCGCCACGTTCGTAGGAGCTGTCAAAAACTTCATCTGACAATAATGAACCCTCATAGTGAACTTCAACTTCATCTGTGGCTTCGGGTCTTGCACCGGTACCTTCTTCAAGTACTCTATACTGAAGTCCGGATTCTGTTTGAGTCACATCTGAATTCATTGCATTCTCTTCCAGAAATGCATTTCCCTGTGCAATATTAATGTCAGCTTCTTCTGCCTGACGCTGCATTTGTTGTGTCTGTAATTCTGCAAAAAAGGCCTGAATTAATTCCTGCATTGCACCTTCATCGATAGCAGACTCCTCATCCTGAAAAGCAGTATTTAAACCGGCGAGATAATTTTTTTTGTCTACTTCTTCGATGCCTTCATTAAAAAGACTTCCGCCCTGAAGATAGCCGAAACTGTAGCTAAGGGAGTCGAGTTGATTATTTAGATCAGCTTCTGATGATTCTAGTGAATTGTCGCAAGAAGCGAGAAGTCCAATCAAACCGATTGAGATAATAATGGGTAAAAATAAATTTTTCATGTCTTTGGTTAATTATTAATTGTAAAATAATAAGGTAACCTATTTTGATACTTTAAGAAAGAAAGCAATTGCAAAAAAGGTTTAAATAATGTGTCAATTAGATTGATTTGGTACTTTACAAATGATAATCAGAATATCTGAGCGATGCGTGAACTGGTTTGAATCAATTATTATCATCAAAAGGGTATATATCAAAAATGGATCATGTACAATATTGATCGAATTAGTTCTTATATTACTGTGATATCAAACAAAATTTAAATCAGCAGACTAGAAATCCTTTGAAATTCACAGAATTTAATCTATCCGAGTCACTTATTGCAGGACTCAATGACGTAAGCTTTACCGAGCCGACCCCCGTTCAGGAAAAATCTATACCGATCGTTTTAGAGGGTAAAGACCTGATTAGTACAGCACAAACCGGTACCGGTAAAACCGGAGCTTTTGTGATACCTCTCATGGAGAAAATATTACAAAGCAAGAGAGAGGGTGTGAAAGCATTGATCCTGAGTCCTACAAGAGAATTGGCAACTCAGATTGATCAAGAGATTTTTGCTATCGGGTATCATGCAGGTATTCATCCGCAACAGTGATCGGTGGAAGTGATTTTGCGGTTCAAGCTAAAGCATTAAAGGCCGGTGTTGATATTATTGTGGCTACGCCCGGACGTCTGATGGATCAGCATAAAGTGATGACCATCGATTTTTCCAATTTGGAATTTTTTGTATTGGATGAAGCAGATAGAATGCTTGATATGGGTTTCCTGCCGGATATCAAGAAAATAATCTCCTGGTTGCCCGAAAACAGACAGACACTTCTTTTTTCCGCAACGATGCCCAATGAGATTCAAAAGCTGGCATCCACGATCATGAAAAATCCGGAATCGGTTGAAATTGAACGATCAAAACCGTCCCAACTGGTTGAGCAGCGTGCTTATACACTTTTAAGCAATCAGAAGATTCCAATCGTAAAAGGGATTTTCAAAGAACTAGAATGGGAGTCGTGCATCATCTTTACGTCTACCAAAAAAGGAACGGATGAGTTGCAGCGATTGCTCAAAAAAGAGGGCATTAAGGCGCAGAGTATTCATGGTGACAGATCACAGGACGAGAGAAATGTAGCTCTGAATGCTTTTAAAAATGGACAAGTTCCTGTTATAGTGGCAACTGATGTACTGGCACGAGGAATTGATATTAAAGGTGTTTCGATTATCATTAACTATGATGTGCCAAATAATACGGATGATTACATTCACAGAATTGGCAGAACCGGAAGATATGATAAGTCCGGAATAGCAATCACATTCGTGACACGAAGAGATAGCCGAACTTTTCAAGAGATCGAAAAGATAAAAGACAATAAAATCAAAACGTTGGATGTTCCTGATAATTTCAAGGATCCGAGAGCTTTTTCGTGGAAAGAGGGTTTTGTTACCAAAGATCAGTCTTCCAATCAAAAGTCAGAACCCCGTCAGAAGCAGAGCAGGTCAGGTGGCACTGCAAAAGAGAAGGAGCAGTCAAAGAAAGTAGAACAGACTGAAAAAACACAAAAACAAGAGACATCAAAACCGAAAAAGGAATCGTCGAAAAAGAGTAAAAAGGAGCCAAAAAGAAGTAAATCTGACTCTCAGGTAAGTAAAAAAGAACAAAGTAACGGTTCCAAAGAAAATGGGCGTAGCAGTCAAAATCAGACCGTTGAACCGAAGAAAAAAGTAGTATTGCCACCCATACACGAAAAAGCGGTTGAAGTAAATAAACGAGCCAGAAAACCGGCTAAGGGTTTAATTGGGATCTTTAAAAGTTATATTCCAAAATTCAGAAATTGATCATTTGACATGCAAAAGGTTTCTTCTGTTCTGACCTGGGCCGGAATTGTTCTGCTTGTACTGATATGGGTACCACTGTTAGCCATCTGTAGACTTTTTGACAGGGATCCGGTACGGTATAAAACTGGTTTTCTATTCCGAAAACTAGGCTTGGCCATTACGAAGATCAACCCGAATTGGACCATCATTTTGGAAAACTTTGATCAAATAGATCATAGAAAACCATATATCATGGTCAGTAATCACCTTTCCAATGCAGATATCCCGGTCATTTCCAATCTACCCTGGGAGATGAAATGGATAGCAAAGAAGGAGCTCTTTGAAATGCCAATTTTGGGCTGGTTACTTAAATTTGCAGGGGATATATCTGTAGATCGGTCGTCATCGAATAAACGCGCAGCTATTTTCCAGCGATGTAAATATTATTTAGATCGAAACGTCTCCGTTATTTTTTTCCCTGAAGGGACACGATCCAGATCCGGAAAGCTGAATAAATTTGCAATTGGTGCATTTGACCTGGCGATTAAAGAGAAGATCCCGGTACTACCTATTGTATTAGACGGCACTCAGGGGTGTTTACCCAAGAAATCATGGATATTTGATCAAAATGTATTTGTGAAGCTGAAAGTTCTGGAACCTGTTATGACAGACCAATATGAAATTGATCAGAATTTTGAGTTGATGGATAAAGTGCGCTTAATGATCGCGGAACAGTTATCAGAGTGGAGAGGACAATCACTTAATGAGGTCGATTCACTTCGTTCCTGAAGGTTGAATCTTTTTGTACCTCCTCTGTCTTAAACTCAGAACCTTTCTCCTTTGGCTTGTGAATGATTTTCCAGGCAAAAAAAACAGCAATTAAAGAGAGAGTAAAAGTGAGTAGAGGAAATAGAATGGTTTCTGTTTCATAAAGAACATGAATTTGGCTATAACGAAGCAGTAAAATGAATGTCGTGAAGAGGGTAACCGTAAAGACCTGATTGATTCTGCCATAGGTTAATGCAAACATTCCTCCAAAAAGTGAACTGAAACCTCCAATAAAGGTTAATAAAACAGGCCATAACAGTCCGGGATAATTGCTGTAAGAAAACATCAAAATATCCTCTTTCATGTAGAGAGCAATTACTACACGGGAAAGCAGATCAATGATCAATACAATGAAGAAACCGATAAGACTTCCGATGATACTCTTTTTCATAGTAAACTGGCTTTGATTAAGTTGAGAGTAAGCTACAAAAAAAAATGAAATCTCCTCATAATTTCTGAAAATACGTTTTGAGACAAATCATCAAAAAAAGTGGTTGATTTCTAATCTGATACAGTCAAAGCGACCTAACTTTTGTATCTTTAGTTCAAAATCAGAATTTATAAAAAATCTACAGAAAGAATGCCGGAAAACGACTATTTAGATCCAAAAGGAGATATAAAGCTACAAGACAAAGAGTTGATTGAGTCTCCTGAAATATTGGAAATGGCTGTTAAGGTCATAGAAACACACAATATGAATTTAGGCCCTGCGCAAGTGGGATATCTGTTGGTATACCCGAACATATCCAAACAACGTGCTGCAAAGTGTATGAAAGCATCACGAGAGGTAAAGTATTACTCAGGCCATGATTATTTGATTGAAGTATCCGGTGAGTTATGGGATATGCTCGATAATG
>JAGXIS010000113.1 GCA_024635465.1 Bacteroidota bacterium
ATCATATACCAAAGAGTTTGTTGTGGGTTCAGAGCCATCCAACGTGTAGTATATGATGACATCCTCCCGAGGATGAGATATTTGCAGCTCAAACTCATCACTATAAAAACCGGGATTATGTGAAAATACCGGTGGATCCAATATCCCCCCTAATGGATCTGTTGTGTTAGAGGCTCTGGGAGTTGGTTCATCAAAAAATACCCAATCACCGGTTCCATCCGGTTTTCGACCCATAGAGATATCCGTCGGAATTTCAGTGGGCTCCATTTCATCAATTCTTTCACCATTCGAGTTCGTCAAAATCAACTCCTCTCCCGCTGCTGATATCGCAAAGTTCGTATGGAGCTGTTTATCCGGAGAAGCACGATCTTTATTGGTAGCCCATATCAACACAAATGTGCCCCCACCCAGTACCACATCAGGAAACACCCACTTAAATGGACTCTCAGAATCATCCGATAAACCATAACGCTCCAGAGAAATCGGACTATCACCTGAATTGTAAATCTCAATCCAGTCACCATAATCCCCGTCTTCATCAGCTATTATCGAATTGTTTGATGACATCACCTCATTCAGACGAATCTGTTGAGATCTCACATCATCAGATTCCAATAAACTGAATAAAATACTCCCGGATACCAGTAACAGGAATTTTAAACATTCTTTCAATCTATTCGGAATAGTCAATTAATTTTCATTCTATTATCACGTCTCACGTCTAAGAATATAGTATTGAAATCCCTTCCTTAAAAATCTGTATTTTGGATCTTACCCTTACTACCATGTAATCATTACCATCGCGTTATCATCATAGATTTACAATCTAAAAGATGAATTTTCCCTTTAATTAACTGTGAACATTTTTACTGAATTAGGGTTAGAATTATAATTAGATTCAATCTGTAACGTATCTTAGTAGTACCAAGCTATCAATTTTTTCACTTTACAAACGTAAATGGCTAAATTTTTTACACTGCTTTTATTAGCCCTGTTCATCTGGAATTCCCCATTACAAGCCCAGGATGCAGAAAATATGGAACCAAGTGTAACCCGAGCACTTGAATATTTCATTGATGGTATCAATGACTTTGAAAATCAAGATTATGAGGAAGCCCTGGATAAGCTGATTGCTGCCCATCTTCTCTTTTCTGAAGATGCAGGCATCAATTACGCTCTTTCAGATGTCTACTCTGCAGTCGGTGATTTTGTTAATGCTGCATACTACGGTCAAATTGCCACTGAACTTGAACCCGAAAATAAGTGGTATTTACTCCATCTGGCTGATGTTTATCGATTATCCGGAAGAAATGAATTAGCTGTTGAAACGTTGCATAGAGTACTGGAAATTTATCCAAATGATCAGGATGTACTTTATACGCTCTCTGAAAGCTATCTTGAGTTTGGTGAACTTGAAAAATCCAATGAGATTCTCGATAAACTGATAGATATCACCGGTGGTGTATTTGAGCTACATATTAGAAAGTTTCAAAATTATAATGCTCTCGGTCAGAAAGAAAATGCACTCTCTGAATTGGAAAAAGTTCGGGAACTGAATCCCGGTAACCTGACAACTCTCCATACCATCAGCCGGTATTATCTTGAATCGGGTGATATGAAAGCCGCTGAAGCGATCTTAATGGATGCAAGGGATCGAAAACCCGGTGAGCCCACAACTCTTCTTTTATTGGCGGAAATTTATACCATGAATAATGAATGGGAAAAGTTAGGTAGTGCCTTTATGGAGATGATCGAAGATCCAATGATCAGTCCGGATCAAAAAATTGAACTTGCTCGTTTTGTGTTCTCTCAAAGTTTGGATTTCCCCGAAGAAGAAATTTTACAGCAACAATCAGAAAAAATCATTCTGGCCTTAAGTGAAAGTGAGCCTGAATATGGCCCTGCTCAACTCATTGCCGCAGACTATTTTCTTCAAAATAATGAATTCGAAACCGCTCTAGAGGTTTTAGAACGAGTTAACAAAACCCTTCCGGATCATTCAGAAGCTTGGGGGCAGAGAATACAGCTTCTATTTACTCTTAACCGATATGAGGAAGTGATCTCATTATCGGAATCCGCCAATAATTATGCGCCCGATGATTCCTTTATCCAATTTTTTAGTGGTGCCTCTTACATGCTAAACAATCAATATGAGGAGGCTGAGGATTGGCTTCAGAAAGCCACACTCTCACCGTCACAAAGAGCCTTCCGATCCGTAATTTACAGCACACTGGGAGATGTTAAGAACGAACTCGATAAGTGGGACGAAAGTGTTGATGCTTTCCAAAATGCAATAAGACTGGATCGAAACAACCATAACGCCTTGAATAATTATGCATATTACCTCTCTTTACGAAGTGAAAATATGGATGAGGCATTAGAGATGTCTAAACGGGCTGTCGAAATGGAACCTCAAAATGCATCTTATTTGGATACATTAGGATGGATTTATTATAAAAAAGGTGACTATGAGTTTGCACTTGAATACATTCAGCAAGCCGTGGATACAGGTGATGCGAGTGCTGAAGTTTATGAACACTTGGGTGATGTTTATGATGCCTTGGGAGATGATACTAATGCCAAAAACTCATGGGAAAAAGCGTTTGAATTAGACCCGGAGAGAACTCATTTGAATGATCAGTTGTGATGAATCCAAATAACAGAACTAAATTTTTACCGGCAATATTAGCACTGTTTCTGCTTTCAGCATGTAGTACGACAGAAGTTTTTACCGGTGTTGAAGGTCTCGAATTTGCTGATATATCTGCTGAGGAATTAACTGGTTTAATACCTGACTACAGCAATGAACTGGTCACCCTCAGCGGAAGCGGCCGTGCCATCGTAAGCGAGCCCGGAAACAGTGATCGCGTAACTATCCGATTTCAAGCGAATCGGGATGAGGGTTTGATCAATGTGAGAAACAGCGCAGGCATCGAGGGAGGTCAAATCTATGTAGATAGAGATTCACTCACAATCTACAATCGAATTGATAAAATCGCTGAGAAAGTATCCCTTCAACACGGAAACCTGTCGAGCGTCGGATCATTAGCATCAGTAAATTTTATTGAACTTTTTAACTTTACATTTGATGCCTCAGAAATAGATCGAATCTATGACGATGGAGATCAATTTGTGGTTCTATTGACCAATCAGGCTCTGATTAGAGTCATTAAAAGTAGTGGCTTTATTCATAACGTTGTACATGCAAATGAAGAGCATTCTGCTCCATATAGCAGAATTGTTTATGATGGTTATGCGCAGATAAATTCTTTTTATCTGCCTAGAAGAATCACTATTTATAGTATCGATGGAAATTCCAGGGCTGCACTGTTAGTCCAGCAGCTGGAACTCAACAATGAACTGCCGGAACTTGGGATTGATCTTCCTGATGATGTTATACTACAAAGACCATGATCAAACGTTTTTTTATACTCACTATTTATCTGCTCTTCGTGATTGCTCCTTCCATCATTGCGCAATCATCATATGATTATCTTAGATCTCAAATGATTGAAAGGCAACAGAATACTCGTTCGCAGATAGAAAATATCGACCGACAAATAGCAAATTATACGGCTCAACTTACTGAAACAACGGAGGAGTATGAGCAGCTATACAGGCGTTATGAAGAGCTTGACAGGTTAATCTCTTTACAGCAAGAGAGATTGAGACAGACCAATCGTGAACAACGCGCTATTCAGGAAGAGATTCAATTGATTGAAAGAAATTTATCTGATCTTGAAGAGCATCTTCGTTTGCTGATTAATGAGTACAAATCAACACTGTCTTATCTCTATAAACACGGTCGGACAACAGAACTGGCACTGATGATTACCTCAAGTTCATTAAACCAGCTCATGATTCGATCTTACTATTTAAGCATGTTTAATAATCATGTCCAGGAACAGGTTGATGAAATCGAAGAGACTCAGCAACAGCTTATCCTTTCCCGATCAGATCTGGAAACATCCCGTGAACGAAACCAAACCGTGTTGGCAGAAATTAGATCTGAAACGAATACTCTTGAAGAACAACAGAGTCAGCAGAGGGTTCTCGTTGAAACACTTCAAAGTGATATTGAAAGCATGGAAGAGCAGAGAAATCGTCAACAGCAACAGAGAGAGAGTCTGGAATCCACTCTGGAAAATCTGATCCGTGAAGAAGAACGACTCCGAAGGGCTGAATCCGGAGCAGAAGGTGAAATTGCCGTCAGAAGAGAGTTGAATCTTTCTGATGCAGAGATCACTGCATTTGGAACCCGATTCAGGGAACAACGGGGACAACTTCCATGGCCTGTTGAAAATGGGACGATCACTCAACGATTTGGTTTCAGAGTACATCCTGTTCACAATACCCGTGTACCCAATCTTGGGGTAGACATTTCAACGGTTCCGCAATCAACGGTTCGGGTTGTAAGTGATGGGTATGTATCGGGAGTACAGCCACTGCAAGGATATGGCGAACTTGTGTTTGTAAATCATGGCAGCTTCATCACCGGGTATGGAAACTTAAGCGAGATTTACGTCCGAAGAAATCAGGTTCTCCAACAGGGAGATGTAATCGGTCTATCCGGCGATCAAGACTCCGTCATGGGATCTATCCTTTTCTTTTTAGTGAGGGATGGAAGTCAGAATGCTGATCCGGAACGTTGGCTTCAACGTGCAACTCCCTGATAACGCATTCTAACGTTCAATTAAAGTCGCACTGATCACTTCATCCTGTCTTGTACGAATGCTCGTCATAATTTCATCACTCGGTTTTGTATCGATCTGAATAGTACAACAAGCTGTTTTCTTCCCTTCAAAAATCACATTTGTCAACTCTTGAGCATTGATCTTTGCCTGTTTCAGTTCACTCATTACATTGGCAATAACACCCGGTTTGTCAAAGTGACGAACCACCAATTGCCAAGGTGCCTCTGTCTGATCACATCTGTTCAACCAATTCCGAACATGACCTTCCTGAACATATCCTCTTACGATATCAACGGCATCCTCTGCCACTGCTAACTGTGCCTGCTCCGTGCTTGCTCCGATATGGTGAGAGATGTAGACGTTATCCAATTTCTGAAACCGGCTTGTGAACTCTCCCTGTTTGCCCTCCGGTTCATCACTGAATACATCCAATCCGGCTCGTATCCTTCCGCTTTTAAGCTCTTCATAAAGAGCCTCTTCATCCACAATCCCATCTCTGGATGTATTGATAAAGAGTGAACCCTCTTTCATCGCTGCCAAAATTTCCTTGGATATGATCCCTTTTGTGTCCGCATTCAATGCCAGATGAACCGTCAGGATATCACTCCGTTTAGCCACATCCAGTATGCTTTCTGCATATTCTATATCCATCTCTTCAGCCATGTCCGGAGTCAGTGACCTGGACCACGCAACAATCTCCAGTCCAAATGCTTTTCCTCTTTTAATGACTTCCTGACCAATCTGGCCAATTCCTACAACGCCCAATGTTTTTCCATAGAGTCCGTCCGCTTTGCTATAACTCGCTTTATTCCAGGCACCTTTTCTAAAGTCAGATACATTGTCAGCCAGAAAACGATCGAGCGACAATATCAAACCGATGGTCAGTTCAGCCACTGCAATGGCATTTTTACCCGGACAATTTGCAACGTATATTCCCAAACTGCTGGCAGATTTAATATCAATATTATTGACCCCCGCACCGGCCCGTATAATCAAGCTTAAATTAGGACTGTTATTGATACACGATTCACTCACAACCGTGGATCTGACAATCAGAATCTGAGAATCCTTTAAACCTTTGTCTAATTCAGATGCAGTTAATTGTGAATCTGATCTAACTTCTAATCCCAGATTTTTAAGTTGTTGAATAGCTTGTTCGGGTAGTTTATCTGCAATAGTAACGATCATGATAGTCTCCGTATTTATCTCTTTTTTCTCTCATTGAAAGGTAAAGAAAGTGGGAATAATCCCGAAATAGAATCGTATTAAACGATCAAATCTAAAAATCGTGATTGAATTTGACATATCAGCGATATATTGAAATTTACCGGAGAATATCACGCCTACGATTTCTTTGCCAGACGTATTTTTTCTTTTGAGATCAGACCGATAGCTATCCAAATCGTTGTCGCCACAATGAGTGCCGTTGCCGCGAATGGCAGACCAAAGTATACTGAAAA
>JAGXIS010000114.1 GCA_024635465.1 Bacteroidota bacterium
ACAAAACTAGTAGCCTCTTGTAAGAGTTGAATCGCCTCACCTTTTCGTATTAAAATGCCGTTTTCAGCTCCCAAACCCGATCCTGCCATCAACGCCGTGGGTGTTGCTAACCCTAACGCACACGGACAAGCAATCACCAGAACGGCAAGAGCTGCAAAAAAAGCCTGACTTACAGGCTCTAGATCAGTAATTATCCAGGGGACATAAGACTCAGCCCACAATAACATAGGAGTCAGGAGATCAGGAAAAATCCACCAAAAAAGAAACGTAGCTAAAGCCAGTAATAGAATAACTGGCACAAAAATGGCAGTTACTCTATCAGCAAAAGTTTGAATCGGAATTTTGGACACCTGGGCCTCCTCAACGAGCCGTACTACCTGATTTAGAAAAGTATCTTCCCCCAGTTTTCTAACCTCTACTCTGATCGTCCCTTCGGTGTTGATTGTGCCTCCGATAACTTGTTCACCTTCCCCCCTTACAACCGGCATCGACTCCCCTGTGACCATCGACTCATCAATGGAACTTTTTCCGTTCACAATCTCCCCATCAGTGGGGATTTTTTCTCCCGGACGTACAATCATGACATCATTTAACCTTAATTCCTTTAACGGAATCTCTTTCTCAATCCCATTCTTTATTACATTTGCTGACGCAGCTTCTAGTGTGAGGAGACGCGTGATCGCCTCAGATGCCCTGCCCCGGGCTTTTGTCTCAACGTATCTGCCTGTTAGATGAAATGCCATAATCATTGCAGCTATTCCTGCAAAACTGTAGAACTGGGAATCGATCCACCCCATCTGAAAGCCTATTGCAACAAATCCTGTAATGACTGAAGCGACCGTACCCAGCGCAATCAAAACATCCATATTTGGCGACAGGATTCTTGCTGATTTAAACGCACTGATCAAAGTACTCCGACCCGGACCCGATATCACATAACCCGCTCCCAAGACCATAGCCATATCCATCACCAAATGGGAAGTAATATGGACACCAAGTACCATATCCAGGAACATCCAGATCATCAATGGTAGAGTCACGACCCAACTTTTCACCATTTTTTGCTTCGAAGCATCCAGTTCAGCCTGATCTCTCTTTTTTTTTGCTTCCAGCTGATCTCCTTTTTCCTCACTTTCTTGTGAGATTTCATATCCGGAATCTTCTACAGATTTAATGATTTCTTTAATCCTCTCTTGATTCAAATCCCCTTCAACGAATACTTTTCCTGTAGAAAGGTTTACACCTGCACCTGTTACTCCATCAATTTTTTTGATCGCTTTTTCTACTGTTCCAACACATGCGGAGCAGTGCATACCGTCCACTCTGAATATTTTCTTTCTCTCTTCCGGCTCAATCAGTTCAAATCCTATTCCATCAACCGTCTTCGATAATTTTTCAAAAGAGACTTCAGAATCTTCAAACGTCACCACGGCTTTTTCAGTCAAGAGAACAACATCAACCTCCTTCACACCATCAATAGCCTCTAAGGTTTTCTTGACTGAGGATGTACATCCCGCACAATGCATCCCCCTAATTTCATATGTTTTTTTCATTTCATCCTTTTCATTTCAACAGCAGACAATTCGTATAGTTGATTTAAAAATAGCAGGAAACCTTAGAGAAATTATTACAGCCAAACATACTTAATGTGTAAAACTTTTGGCTCCTTAAAATAATTCGGGGTGGGTCAGATTTGATCCCGCTTCTTTCTCTTGATGTCCTTTTTCTTGAGGTATTGTGTAACGGTACTTCCGGTCACTTTTTTAAATTGATTGGAGAGGTACTGAACGCTACTGTATTTGAGTCGCCAGGCAATTTCACTGAGTGTGTACTTTTTAAATTCAAGAAGTTCTTTCACCCTCTCGATTTTTAATTCGATTAAATAGCTCTCAATAGTGCTTCCCTTCTGCTCTGAAAATACTTTACTCAGATAAGAATAGTTATAGTTTGATTTTTCTGAAACAAATTGAGACAGTTTTGGTGGATTTTTTTCATTCTCAATAGTTTCCAAATACTTGATGAGCGTACTTTTAACCATGCTTACCAACTCTGCCTCCCGATCAAATATCAGATCAAAACCACTATTTTCCAGCTTACCTTGAAAAGTTTTGATCTCCTTTTCAGAAAATTTTTTCTCCAGCTCAGCAATACCCAAATCAACATAAGCATCCGGACGATCCATCTCTTTCAGGATACCTTTTACAGCATCGATGCATCTAGGGCAAACCATGTTACCGATACTTAATTTCATTGTCTCAGTTTTTTTGTTGGGAGCTATTATTCGACAGTCACACTTTTAGCCAAATTTCTGGGCTGATCCACATTACATCCTCTGTTTACTGCAATATAGTAGGATAAAAGTTGGAGTGGAATCACAGTTAACAGAGGTGAAAAACAGTCTATTGTATTGGGAATAGATACACAGAAGTCAGCCAAATCTTTTACTTCAGTATTTTCGTCATTAATGATTGCGATCAATCTCCCTTTTCGTGCTTTCACCTCTTCAATATTTGATACCATTTTATCATTGGTATGATCTGTTGCAGCTATTACAACTACGGGCATCATCTCATCAATCAACGCTATGGGGCCGTGCTTCATTTCTGCGGCCGGATACCCCTCAGCATGGATGTATGAGATCTCTTTCAATTTAAGAGCCCCCTCAAGAGCAACAGGAAAACTGTAACTTCGGCCCAGATAGAGAAAATTTGGAGCGTATGTGAACAACGACGCCATTTTTTTGATCGTATCATCGCTATGCTCCAGAATATGTTCCACTTTCGCAGGTATTCTGCTCAGTTCAGCAATATATCTCTTCATTTCATCAGAGGAGATCAATCCTTTTCTTTGCCCCAGTTCAAGAGCCATCATAATCAGTACAACCACCTGAGCTGTAAATGCTTTTGTGGATGCTACTCCAATTTCAGGTCCGGCGTGGGTAAACACACCGGCATCTGTCTCTCTGGATATGGTTGACCCAACCACATTACAAATTCCCAGCACCAAAGCCCCTTTTTCCTGTGCTTCTCGAAGGGCAGCCAATGTATCAGCAGTTTCTCCACTTTGTGAAATCACTAAAAGTACATCTCCTTTACCGATCAGCGGATCTCTATATCTGAATTCAGATGCATATTCCACTTCAACGGGTGTTTTCGCTAACTGTTCAAATAGATATTCACCAACGAGTGCAGAGTGCCAGCTGGTACCGCATGCAGCAATGACTATTCGTTTTGCATTCACCAAATCATCGATCACATCCTCAATTCCACCCAAAAGAATAGAACTGTTTTCAACATCAATTCTACCCCTCATACAATCCGCAATCGATCGTGGCTGTTCAAAAATCTCTTTCAACATAAAATGTGGATAACCTGCTTTCTCAATGGCATCCAGGCTAATGGCAAGTTCATGAACTTCCTTGGTCAGAGGTGAATCATCAATGGTTTTAACTTCATAATTGCTGCGAGTTACGATTGCCATTTCGCCATCATCCAGATAAACCACTTTATTGGTATACTCTACAATCGGTGATGCATCAGAAGCGATAAACATCTCATTCTCTCCAACACCCAACAAAAGGGGTGAACCTTTTCTGGCAATATAAATTTTATCAGGTGTCTCTATGTTCAGGATTGCCAATCCATACGTTCCTACGATCTGCTTTAAAGCTAACCGTATGGCCTGTTCAAAGGTAACTCCTTTGGATTTTGTATAGATCTCTTCAATGAGTTGGGCAATTATTTCGGTATCTGTCTGACTTTGAAAAGTTCGTCCCCTCTCTATCAATTGTTTCTTAAGGGTATTGTAATTTTCAATGATTCCGTTGTGAACAACCGCAATTTTCCCGGTTTCGCTTAGATGTGGATGAGAATTTACATCATTGGGTTCTCCATGAGTTGCCCATCGGGTATGACCTATTCCCAACTTCCCTGAAAGATTATTTTTTTTGGACCCTTTTTCGAGATTGATAACTTTCCCTTTTCCCTTTTGTACTATCAGTTTACCATCAATTAAGGCAATTCCGGCCGAGTCGTATCCTCTATACTCTAACCGTTTTAAACCTTTAATTAAAACTTCCGTCGCGTCTCTATCTCCTACATACCCTACAATTCCACACATAACTATTTATATTATTGTCTAACTTATTCCGTAGTTCTCTATTAATTCATTTAATTATCAACAAAATACAAAAATGAATCCTGTTTCCTGCTTTTTTGAAGACCATTTTCTAGAAAATTTTCATCCACTTACTTTAACCCGTCCACTTTTTGATCTGCGAGTGGGAATATTGACCCTCGGAGAAAAATGGATGCACGCACTTGGCGAGTCGGGGAAAAGCACTAAAGGAGTGCTTCGGGGACATCTAAAGGGTGTTTTTGAAGAAGTGACTATCACAGATTCAGAACAGCATGTGTTGTGGATCAATCCCAGATTTATTCCAAATACGGATCTGATCAATGATATTAAAAAACTCAATCCATTAGACGCTATTTATGTTGATCAGCAACTTGCTATAGCATTAGTGGATACAGACACTCATCAAAAATGGATTGAATCAGGTTATAAAAAAGAGGATTTAAATTCGATTCAACATTTTGATGGGGAAGTTTTAGTAATAAAAAATAGTTGGGAATTATTCCAACTAAATGGTTCGGAGATTAAAAAAGATATTAAGCTATTAAAAGTTGTAGCAGTGAACGATACAAAGCAATATCCAAATGCACTGCTCATCAACAATGAACAAATATTTATTGAACCGGGAGCTATCATTGAACCGGGAGCTCTATTATATGCGGAAAAAGGCCCAATATTTATCGGTAAAAATGCACGTATTATGGCCAATTCCGTGGTTCGTGGACCCTCTGCTATATGTGATAGTTCTGTCGTAAAAATGGGGGCAAAAATCTATGAAGAGACCACGATTGGGCCTGTTTGCAAAGTAGGTGGCGAAATTTCAAATGTGATTTTTCACTCTTATTCCAATAAATCCCACGATGGTTATGTCGGAAATTCGGTTTTTGGTCAATGGTGCAATCTGGGTGCAGATACAAATACATCCAATCTCAAAAACAACTACAGTAATGTTAAAGTAGTTGAGTGGAAAACGAAAAAGGAGTACGATACAGGTCAGCAGTTTATCGGTACGATCATGGGGGATCATAGTAAAACAGGAATTAATTCAATGCTCAATACTGGCACCATTTGTGGGGTTTGTTGTAATCTCTTTTCAGACAGTTATCCTCCCAAATTTGTCCCCTCTTTTAGCTGGGTAAGTGGGAATAACATAGTACCATATCATTTCGAAAAAGCGATTGAAGCGATGGAAAAAATGATGCAACGTCGAGATGTAACATTAACTCCGGCATACAAAAGAATGATGAAGGCCATCTTTCAGTCAACGAGTTTTTAAGAACATCTGATTTGAGTAATCCAAAAGATTGAGTAGGGGTATCAAAGTAATCCATTGTCTACTATCCATCGTGAACAATAAATTATATTAAAGTTATGCAATCACGGTTTTTGAATTCATCTCAGCTAGGGCTGTTCACCGGAATCATCTTTTTTATTATACTTTTAGTTCTACCAGCACCGGAAGGATTAGAAGATGTTGCATGGAAAACTGCTGCAGTTGCAGTCCTCATGGCTGTTCTTTGGATAACTGAGTCGATTCCTATAGCTGCAACTGCTCTTTTACCCATCGTCTTATTCCCCGTAATGGGTATTGCACCCATTGGCAACACCACTGCTCCCTATGCGAACCCTTTGATCTTTCTTTTTATGGGTGGTTTTATCATCGCTATAGCCATGCAGACCTGGGATCTGCATAAAAGAATTGCCCTTAATATTGTTAATTTTGTCGGCGTAAAACCTTCATCCATAATCATTGGATTTATCTTAGCATCTGCATTTTTAAGTATGTGGGTAAGCAATACGGCAACGGCACTTATGATGCTGCCAATTGCAGTTTCTGTTCTGCAGATTGTAAATAGTGAACGTGACGCTTCAAAAGTACCCGTTACAAATTTTGAGATCGTTTTGGTACTTGCTATTGCCTATGCTTGTAATATCGGTGGAATTGGAACTTTGATCGGAACTCCGCCAAATGCATTAATGGCTGCATTTATGCTAGAAAGTTTTAATGTTGAAATTGGTTTTGCAGAGTGGATGCTTGTAGGGGTTCCATTGGTCATTATCATGCTGCCTATCATGTATTTACTACTGGCTAAATTTATCTTTCCCATCAAATTAAAAGAGTTACCGGGGGGGAAATCTGTTATTACCAATCAACTGAATGCACTCGGAAATATGAGTAAGGCTGAATTCAGAGTCGCTCTGGTTTTCGGACTCACCGCTTTATTATGGATAATTCGCCCTCTATTGTCAGAATCTATCCCCGGCTTGTCAGATGCCGGAATTGCCATTTCTGCAGGGGTGGTTCTGTTTCTTCTCCCAAGTGGTGAAAGAAAGAGCGAAAGAATATTAATGTGGGAAAATTTAAAAGAACTACCCTGGGGAATTCTCATACTTTTTGGTGGGGGATTGAGCTAGGCAATGGCGATTACTTCTTCCGGATTGGCTACCTGGATTGGAGAAGCTGTGAGTGGTTTGGATGCTCTCCCACTTGTAATTTTAGTACTGTTAGTCATAGCAATCATCGTATTTCTGACAGAAATCACTAGTAATACAGCCACTGCTGCTGCCTTTTTACCCATTTTGGCATCATCAGCCATTGGAATAGGTCAAAACCCAATGTTATTTGTTATTCCCGCTGCAATTGCTGCCAGCTGTGCATTTATGCTGCCGGTTGCCACTCCACCCAATGCAATCATTTACGGAAGTGGGAAAGTTACCATTCCACAAATGGCAAAAGCGGGGGTATGGCTGAATATCATTGTCTCTATACTACTAACAATAGCAAGCTACACCCTATTTGCTTACGTTTTCGGGATAGAACCGGGCGTTATACCTGATTGGGTTAATTAAATAGATATAATCCATTGCATTTTATTTTTCTCGTTGTTTCGACTTTTCTGATGTCAGCAGGTAGTAACTCCTCAACGGATCCTATTTACACACCTCAAAGAATCACATCATCCATAACACTTGATGGTTATCCGGATGAACCGGCTTGGCAACAAATTGAACCTTTGCCTCTCACTATGTATCAACCGGTATATCAAGGAGAGATGTCCGAATACTCTGAAATTAAGGTAGCCTATGATAATGAGTACTTCTATATATCCGGGAAATTATATGACTCAGAGCCTGACAAAATCATTGCAAATACAATGTATCGTGATAGATACAGCGGTGACGATACTTTTGCCATTATCCTGGACACTTTTAATGACAATGAAAATGCAAGGTGGTTCTTTGTAACACCTACCGGAGTTCGCGTGGACCAATTGATATCAAAAGACTCAGAAGGCAATGGTTCAATCAATCGAAACTGGGAAACTTATTGGGATGCTGCCACTCAGATTACAGATGAAGGGTGGTTTGTTGAAATAAGAGTTCCTTTCTCAAGTCTGGGATTTCAAGTGGTAGATGGTGAGGTCATAATGGGCTTGATTGCCTACCGTTGGATGGCCCGTCAATCTGAAAGACATATTTTCCCCGATATAGCACCCAATTGGTCAAGAGGTTTTACAAAACCTTCACAGGCACAAAAGATCAGACTTTCCGAGGTACAATATGACAAACCCATTTATATCACACCCTATGTTTTGGGTGGATTCGAACGGTTGAATAATTTAATGATGGATACTCAAAATTATGTAAAAGAGACTCGTTATACTTCAGAAGCCGGGCTGGATATCAAATACCCTGTTTCAAATAATATGAACCTAGACCTGACACTCAATACCGATTTCGCTCAGGTTGAAGCCGATGAAGCACAAGTCAATCTATCTCGTTCTCCACTATTTTTCCCGGAAAAAAGGCAATTTTTTCAGGAACGATCAGGAATTTTTGATTTCAATTTAGGAGGAAATAACACTCTGTTTTACAGCCGTAGAATTGGTCTGCAACAAGGCCGGCCGGTTCGGATATTTGGAGGTGCAAGAATTGCCGGAAGAACCGGGAAATGGGAGGTTGGTGCACTGAATATGCAAACTGAATCTCTATCGGAACTACAACTACCGGGCGAAAATTTCGGGGTCTACAGAGCACGCCGGGATATGATTAATGAAAATTCATATCTGGGCGGTATTGTCACGACACGATTGGGAATGGATGGTTCCTACAACATTGGCTTCGGTACTGATTTTATATATAATTATTCAGGAAGTCACTATCTCGACTTGAAATATGCAGCTACTTTTGATGATCAATTCACAGAATCGGCTAATCCACTTTCCAATTCAATCATCAGACTCTTTCTTCAAAAACAATCCTCAAGAGGATTTTTTTATCGATTTACCGCAAAACGATCCGGTGAGAGATATCTACCGGCTATGGGTTTTGAATCCCGTTATAATTACTCCATGATTGATGCACGACTCTCATATGGATACTACAATGAAACAGATTCTCCGATTCGTAC
>JAGXIS010000115.1 GCA_024635465.1 Bacteroidota bacterium
ACACAAAATCGTGAGTGTTTCAAGGGACGTGCTTCTACGTAGTAATCCTCATTATCCACAACATTCTGAGATTCAATATCCTCTTTTATTTCTGTGAATTTCAGATCGTAATTTAATTCAACGCCTACAAATTTAAAGTTCCATTCAACATATTTTTTGATCCCTTTTGGACCAATTATATTCATTGGATCTTCTCTGCGCTGTAGTTGTAATGTTGACAACAAGCCAATGAGCCCTGAGTAGTGGTCAATGTCAAAATGCGATATAAAAATGTTTGTGATTTTTGATCTCTTCAATCCTGCCTGAAGCATTCGCATTTGAGTATTCTCTCCGCAGTCAAATAAATGAACATCGCCTTCCCTCCAAAGAGCTACGGATGGTAAGTGTCTGGTGGCAGTAGGTGTTGCGGACGCTACTCCAAGTGGTACAATAATCATTTTTTCTCCCGTTTTTGTGAAGGGTTTTGCTTATCAAACAAAATTTCCCTGTTTTCAGTTTATATGATTTTATTTATATATCTGCTAACTCTTCTTCAAGTAACTGCTTTTGATACATACTGTAGTAACGCCCCTTTTTATTGATTAATTCTGTATGAGTACCAAACTCTAGTACTTTACCTTCTTCAATATAGATAATTTTATGAGCGTTTTTAACTGATGATATTCTGTGAGATATCATGATCGTTGTTACATTCGTCAATTTTCTCTGCAAATGTTTTAAAATGGCATCTTCGGTCTTGGTGTCTACGGCACTAAGGGAATCATCAAAAATCACGATTCTCGGTTCTTTTATGATCGCTCTTGCGATAGCCGTTCTCTGTTTTTGACCTCCAGACAAAGTGATACCTCTTTCTCCCACAAGTGTCTCAAATTTTTTCTCAAAATCCAAAATATTCTCAAGTAATTGTGCATTTTCTGCAGCTTCTTCTATTAATCCCATGGATGCTCCATCAGCTCCAAATGCAATATTCTCTTTTACTGTCGTTGAAAATAAAAATGTCTCTTGTGGAACATAGCCAATTGATCTTCTTATATGAGTCAAATTCTGATCTTTAATATTGACTCCATCAATACATACCTCGCCTTCTGTCGGATCAAAAAGCCGAGGGATCAAATTTACCAAGGTAGTTTTTCCCGCACCTGTTCTTCCAACTATAGCTACATTGCTTCCCGCTTCTATCTTTAAATTTATATCTCTTAAAACATATTCTTCACTTTGAGGATATTTAAATGAAACATGTTTAAACTCAATCTCACCTTTAAAAGATGGTAAATCTTTACTGTATTCTTCATCATCCTTAATATCAATAGGTTCAGTAAGAACCTGATCAATCCGGTGCCATGATGCAAGTGATTTTTGTAAAGTATTCACTGTGTAACCCAAAGAGGCAACCGGCCAAGTGAGATAAGCAACATAAATTACAAATTCTGCAATGTTACCAATCGTGATAACCTCGTCCATTACCATCAAGCCACCTTTCCAAATCACGATTAAAACGGATACACCGATTAAAAGATTTAGTGTGGGATGAAATAGTGATTCAACCAGATCTAATTTTAACTTTTTCTTACGATATTGATTTCCTTCTACTTCAAAAAGCTTTTGTTCATGTGCTGTACGATTATAAGCTTTGATAAGCCTGATACTGCTAAATGACTCTTGAGCTTTTCCTGCTAATCTTGAATATTGCTCCTGGATTATCATTTGATACTTATTGATATATCCACTAACCCAGTAGGCAAACATAGAGAGAAATGGTAGTGGCAGCAGTGCCCAAAATGTTAGCTCTCTGTTTACAACAATCATCATCGTGATGATAAAACCGGCTCTGGTTAATGTATTTACAGTATACATCAAAACAGGTCCAAAATATTCTCTCACTCTAGCCACATCTTCTGTAGCTCTTACATACGTCTCTCCGGATCTGTTTGCTGAAAAATACCGTTGGGGCAGCCTGAGCAGCTTATCCATGATATCATTTCGAATATCGAACTCTATTTTTCGAGAACTTACAATAAGTGTCTGTCGGGTTGCAAAGAGTAAAATACCGTAAAGTATAACCGTACCTATAAGTAGCAACGAATTTGATGCTAATACAAAACCCGCCTCGCTTGAAAATAGAATTTGATAGAGCGAATCAGGAACTCCGGTTGTACTTTCCTCAAGTAATTCCACCTCATCCATAGTTTGCCTGATAAGTACCGGAATCCAAATAAGAAAAAAGTTGGATGCCGTCAGGAAAAAGACTCCAAGAAGAAGTGTACCTTTATACTTACTTAAGTAAGAATTTAATTTTTTTATTGAATCCAATTTTGGGGTTTTTCAATAGGTAATGACATTGAATGAAAGAAACGGTATATAAACTCTTTCCATTCATTTAATAAAATCTACGTCAATGAGAAAACTATAATTGATGAAAAACTTCTCAAGTCTCTCGTAATTTTCTAATTCATTTGCTTACAATCTCTATTTAAATTTTGCTAACCAGTTCTTAGCCAGAAGAACTCCTGATCGGTAAGCGGCATCAATCGTATCTCCATCAAAATAGTCACCTATTAATGCCAGCGGTGTATCATCGGTTTCAATATCAAAATATGATCGGTTCAACACTTTCTTTGGTCTGCTATATCTCCACAAATGAAGTTGATGCCATTCCGGTGATGTAACCCACCCACCTTCTGCCTCAGCAAATTCTGCCAACATCAACTTTGTTATCAGTTCTTTATCACTTTTTAAATGTTTTCTTGAAAAAGATTCATTTCCATGTAGTACAAACGAGGTCTCCTGATTTTTTCTTTTGGATGCCTCATTTGAAATAAATTCCAGAACCGGACTCTTACAAATCATGCCTTCCCACAACGGTGAAGTTTTTTCACCATAACCAACCATCAGAGAATATGCCGGACGATATTGAACCTCGTCGATCTCTCTGACAATCTTTAGAGTTTCTATCTGATCTATGGTCATCGCGAGTATTCCGTATGCCTGAGGTGCAGGCAGGGCAATGATAACTGCATCCGCACTAAACGTGCTGCTCGAAGTGAAATTTATAATCCATGGCTTTCGGTTATTTCGATTCTCCCCAAAATGTGTTAGACCCCCTACTTTACTGTTCTTCTTAATATCTACCCACCGGCTTAAATAGTGCCCAATGCGATTCATCCCTTCTACAGATGTATAGGTTATTTCATCCGATGAATTAGGGTTTTTGGAGTATGTACCGTGACCATCAAAAGTTGAAATCGATCGACCCCATTCCTGAATCAGATTATTTTCTAACAATTCATTCGTAAAATCACGGAATTCAGGAGAAGTAGCTGTGAACATCGGGAGTCCATGATCAACTTTCGATTTTAACTGGTTACCGGCATACCGGGTTGCAGCCCTACCCCCATAACCGTTACTCTTTTCAAAAATCGTAACATCATGACCTGCCCCCGCTAAAATTCTACCTGCTGCCAAACCGGATATTCCAGCACCGATAATCCCAATAACCATACTTGATCTGTTTTTTAATTAAATGACACTTTCTTGAAGGAGTAAACTTAATGAACAATTCGATCTTCTTCTTCTATTTTTTGGTTAAAGAATGTTCTCAAACCAAAATACATATACTAAGTAAACTTTTTTTAGACTTGATAGAGAGTAATTTTTGGCATCGCCGCCTTTTTATCTAATAAAGCCGGCCAATACGCAACAACTTCACTCGCTTTGGGTCGTCCACCGGCAAAACCGGTTACGCCCGATGGACCGGTAAGAATCAATGGAGCAATTTCCTTTCCGAATCGATCCAAATCCTCCTTTACATCTCCATGAACAGAGATTCTGAGCTGCACTTCATTTAACTCTTTTTGATTATTATCTGCTATGTTGGAATCTTCATTACAAGCATTCAAACCGATATACTCGATATTTGAATCTCTAAAATGGATTCCAAGATTTTCAGCTCGTTTTAATAGTATTTCACCACCGACTTTTGCTTTTTTAAGTGCATCCGGCCAGCAATAAACCAAAGTGGATGAGAGTTTGTAGCCGTCAATGTAACTGGCAGATATTTTGTAAGTCGGTGTATCTGAATACCCTTTTATGCCTGTTACTTTCACTCTGTCTTTTCCTTCTTGCTCCAATTGAACCGTTGTGAAATCAGCAATACAATCCGGTGTTATATATTCAGCCGGATTTCCAATCTCATAGAGAAGTTGCTCTTTCACAGTCATTTCCGAAATAAGTCCGCCCGTTCCTTCATGTTTGGTAACATAAAATGTTCCATCAGGATATGCTTCAATAATTGGAAAACCGATATTTGTTAAATCATCTACACTCTCCCAATCAGTAAAATTACCACCGCTCACTTGTCCGCCACACTCAATAATGTGCCCTGCGATTGTACCGGTGGCCATTAGATCATAATCATCGAAATCCCAATCAAACTCATAAACCATAGGTGCAAGGGTGAGTCCGGTATCCGTCACACGACCTGTGATTACTATATCCGCGCCCTCTTTCAGTGCTTCAACAATAGGCCTGCAACCAAAATAAATATTAGCACTCAGCAGTTGATCCTTCACACTGTTAATGGGATCTCCACTTTCCATATTTTTTAAAGGATGGCCCTCTTCTATCAATTCATCCAGATTCGGTAAAATATCATCACCATCCACAACGGCTATTTTTATTCCCGTTACTCCGGCTTCTTTTGCTACTTGGAGAATCGCATCTTTGCAGGCTTTTGGGTTTACACCACCGGCATTTGATATCACCTTTACTCCGTTGTGTTTAATTTCTTGTAATGTATCTCGAATCACTTCAACAAAATCCCGTGCATAGCCGAAATTTTCATTTCTCATTCTCTGTTTTTGCATGATAGACATGGTCACTTCAGCCAGGTAATCCATGACTAAGTAATCGATCTCTCCATTTTTTACCTGATTTACAGGAGCACTCGGTAGATCACCCCAAAAACCTTGTCCTGATGCAATTTTGATGAATTCTTTCATTTTTTTCCAATACGTTTACTTCATTATTTTCATTCATGGAATATCGCAAAAAGCAGCGAGAAATACTTTCATCTATTCCTTTCAGGATGTCTCAATTCACAACCCTCCCTTTTCATTTCTACCTGCACTAAGAACCTTGACCTAGATCCTCTGGGCGTCACCCAGGGCTATTTACGTTTGACACTTTCAGTGTCGTCAGGTTATACAGTACTATATTTCTAGCCTTCTTGTATCTTCTGCCTTCTACCAATTCAACCAAGCCTCGGCACATTAATAACTTCACTACTTCTCACACCAAGGGGTCGTGACTATCGTTGTTGCTCCAGCTTCTCACTTCTCACTGAATCGTTTGCGCAGTTGATGCATAGTTTTCTTTAATATAATTATCGAGAAGTTGCCGAAATTCAGCGGCTATATGATCACCCCTCAACGTCGAATGGTGTTCTCCATCAATATATACCGGTGCTTTGGGATCCTCAAAAGTACCTGGAAGTGATATACCAATATTAGCATGTCTCGATTCACCCGGACCATTCACAACACAACCCATCACTGCTACATCCATCTCTTCGACTCCGGGATAGATCTCCCTCCAAACAGGCATCATTTCCAAAATGTAGTTTTGTATATCATCGGCAAGTTCCTGGAAATAAGTACTTTTGGTGCGCCCACAACCCGGACAAGAAGTCACCTGAGGTATGAAACTACGAATCCCCAGTGACTGTAGGATCTGCTGACAGATTCGAACTTCCTCTGCCCTGTCTGCACCCGGCATCGGAGTTAAGGATACCCTGATTGTATCGCCTATCCCCTTTTGCAACAGCACTGCAAGAGCAACCGAGCTAGCCACAGTTCCCTTCATACCCATCCCGGCTTCGGTTAAACCCAGATGAAGAGGATAGGGTAGAATTTCTGCAATCCTCTGATAAACATTAATCAAATCCTGAACTCCTGACATCTTACAACTCACAATGATCTTATCAGATGGCAATCCTACCTCTTCTGCTAATGCTGTAGATCTACGGGCACTCTCCACCATCGTATCAAGCATAACCTCTTTCGACGACTTTGGATTAGAACGCGCATTATTCTCATCCATATATTGTGCAAGTAACTGTTGGTCCAAAGACCCCCAGTTTACTCCGATTCGAACAGGTTTGTCAAATTTGATTGCTTGTTCTACAATCGTACAAAAATTTTCATCTCTCGCTTTTGTCCCTGTATTACCCGGGTTAATCCTGAACTTAGCCAGTGAGTTTGCCATATCAGGATAGGCTGTGAGTAGTTTATGTCCGTTGTAATGAAAATCTCCAATTATCGGTACCGTCACACCTCTATTTAGTAATTTCTCTTTAATATAGGGTACAGCTTTTGCGGAGGCATCATTATTGACTGTGATGCGAACCAGCTCCGAGCCAGCTTTATTCAGGTGATCAATCTGTTCTACTGTTTCATCAATATCTGCAGTATCAGTATTCGTCATAGACTGAACGACAATAGGATTTCCGCCTCCTAATTTAACATCACCAACAGTTACAGGAATAGATTTTTTTCTAACTATAGAAATCATAATAATAAGTTACTTCGCTTTTACTGAATGGATTGCAAGATAGATATTCAGTTTAAATTGGATATTCAAGCTTTTCAAATCCAATATTTAATATACCTACATCTTAAACTGAAGTCTAATGTCTCAAATTATTATAGGGTAAAACAATTGCAGAAGGGAAAACATTCTCGAAAAGGCATAAGTATAATATGCGGACTACACTTTATTAGTAAATGGATTAGCCAGGACAAAATCCTACTTTCATTTATACTTTTAAACCTCAATTCTTTCTACTTAACTCAAAAAGTGTCTTTTTCTCCTCTTTAGTCAGGCCATCATAACCTTCACGTGATATCTTTTCCAAAATTCGATCCAACTCGGTCTGATCAACCTCCTCAATAATCTCGACATCCGATACCGAGTACATTTTTTTATTCTTAGGTTTACGGTTTTTACCACCTGATTTACTGCCGGTACTACTTGAAAAAAGCCCCTCAATAGGTCTGACATACTTAGAGAGGTCATTCCCCTGTGCATGTGACTTAATAATCAGATACCCACAACCGGCACCTCCAAGGTGAACCAATCGTGCAATCATATCTCCACTGCCAATTAGAAGAACATCAAATGCGATTAATCCGGCTACTAAGAAGCGGGCTTGGATTGGTGGCAAAAAAAGAAGCATAATAGGCGCTGCGGGAAATAGATATGCAAAAGCAACCATTACTCCAAATACTGCACCGGAAGCACCGATTACTATACTCGTTCCATAGAGAAAAGATAGTGCAATATGTAGTATCGCACCACCAATACCGGATCCGAAAAATAGAACCGCAAAAGATCGGGGTCCGATCGTCACTTCAACAGATTGGCCCATCCACCATAACCATAGAAGATTGAAAATGAGATGCATTCCACTCCCATGAAGGAACATATATGTTACAAAACGCCATGGCTGTGTGATGGCAGTCCAAAGTGACGGATCAAATGCCAGGTAGGAAACAATCCAGTGATTAAGACTCTGACCTCCAACCGGAATTGAACCAAATAACGCCTGAAACAAAAATACAATGACATTAATCGCTATTATGAAGCGAATCATTGTTGGGATTGCCATAAATCCTCTTTTGAAAGCGCTACTAAATGATTCTTCTTGATACATATTCAATCTTCTTTACTATAAAAATATAAAATGGCTGTAAAAAGCCTTAATAATACTCTTTCTCCCCTTTCAGTCCCCAGTATCTTATTAAAATATATCCCACGATCATGCCACCAAGGTGAGCAAAATGTGCAATACCACTATTCGGGCGCATCACTCCTGAAAAGAGTTCAATGGCACCGAAAATCATCACAAAATACTTTGCTTTTATTGGAATCGGTGGGATTAACAACATGATATATCGATCAGGAAACATCATCCCAAATGCAAGTAGTATACCGTAAACTGCTCCGGATGCGCCAACAGTAGGTGCACCACCACCGCCTATCCACATGTGTATTAGCGCCGCTCCCATACCGGTTAAAAAATAGTAGATCACAAATCGATTGGTACCCCAAAAATTTTCAATACTCTGACCAAATATCCAAAGTGCAAAAAGATTAAATATCACATGGCCAAAACTGGCATGTAAAAACATATAAGTAATCAGCTGCCATGGATAGAATAAACCGGATCCTACCGGCCACAAGGCACCATACTCCATCAAAACCTGATAGAATACCGGGGTCCCCAAAGCCAGAAATATCAATCCATTGATGATAAGCAGATGTTTTACTGCCGGTGGAAAAAATGAAAAACTTGTATTTGGTGAATAGTTTTCGTCTTGAAAATTCAATCTATTTTGCGCTTTTTTTTAAGTATTCCAGAACTCTCAAATATACGTTAATTCCACTTAAAGTTATGCCCGGAATTCCCTGTCCCGGAAATACAGTATTTCCGCACATAAAAAATCCTGGAAATGGAGTTCGTGGTGTCCAATAAAAGTAGTGAATGGTCTTTGAAATTTAAACCGCTACTCCCAAATCTACATTAGCAAGAGTTGGTTTTTCAATTTTCTCATCAACTTCAATCAGTCCATCACGAAGTCTGATAACCCGTCTTGCGTAGTTAGCGATTTCATTTTCATGGGTCACAAGTAGAATTGTGTTACCACCTCGGTAGATCTCTTCTAAAAGAAGCATAATCTCATCTCCTGTTTTCGTATCCAGGTTACCGGTTGGCTCATCAGCGAGCAGTATTGAAGGATCATTGACCAATGCTCTGGCTATAGCAACACGTTGTCGTTGTCCACCTGATAACTCATTAGGTTTGTGATCCATACGATCTCCCAAGCCTACTTTGGAAAGTGTATCAGCAGCTTTTTGTTTTCTAGTGGAACTTTTCATCCCTGAATAGATAAGAGGAAGTTCTACATTACTAAGGCAGTCGGTTCTTGGGAGTAGATTAAATGTCTGAAATACAAATCCTATCTCTCTGTTACGAATTTGAGCCAGTTCAGAATCATCCAGGTCGCTCACACGATTCCCATTTAGAATATATTCGCCTGAAGATGGTGTATCCAAACAGCCAATCATATTCATGAGGGTTGATTTACCCGATCCGGAAGGTCCCATTATGGCAATATACTCATTTTCCATTACGTCAAATGAGACCCCATCCAGAGCACGGACAATTGATTGCCCCATTTTGTAGTGCTTTTTTAGGTTTTCAATCTCAATAATTTTTTTCGCCATAATTCTACTCCAAATCCTTTTATCTAATTAATTTTGATTTTGGATACTGATTGCATCCCCATCTTCCAACTCTCTGGAGAGTATCCGATAACTACCGGTAATCACTTCAACACCTGCATCAATACCCGACATCACCTGAATGTATCGATTATCACTGATACCTGTCTCAACTTCTATCCGTTTTGCTATACCCCCCTCATTTATAAATACTACTCGTCTGAAATCTTCAATAACTGGACCTGAGTTGTTCAAAGAGTCAGTCTCGATCGAAGTTGTATCATCTGAATCAGATTCTGAATCTTCAGTCTCAACTTTTGCAAAATCCCGAACCGTGACAGATTGAATTGGAATGGTGACAACATTCTGTGCAGTATTGGTTTTGATATCGACATTTGCAGACATCCCAGGTTTAAAACTTGGTGTAAATTCAATAGCCGGATCTTCACTTACATTCATCACGATAAACTCAGAACCTGTATGTTCCAAATTATGAGGAGTGGAGATACGTATTGTAACCTTATAATTTGTTACCTGATCCGCCTGTCCGGATCCGGATATATCAGCAGAATTGGCTATTTCAGTGACAATACCTTCAAATGATCGGTTTGGATATGAGTCGGCTTCAATGATCGTTGTATCGTTGACACTAACATTCACTATATCGTTCTCGTTAACATCTACTACGACTTCCATCTGCTCCATTCGGGCAATTCTCATCATTTCGGTTCCAGCTGTCTGAGCCTGACCTAAAACCCTCTCTCCTTGCTCAACAGCTAAAAGGCTGATAGTCCCATCCTGAGGAGAACGAATTACGGTTTGCTGGAGTTCTTCTTCCGCCCTTCTTAACTGAGCCTCTGCACTTTCAATCTGAAATTCAGCCGCTTTCAAATTAGATTTTTGAGCTTCATATGCGTTAAAAGTCTGTTGATATTCCAAATCCGGAATCAACTCTCTGTCGTAAAGCTCCTTATTTTTTAAATATTCAATCTCAGCCTGAAGCATTTGAGACCTGGCCTGTTCCATCCTGGAACGCTGAGTCAATAGTGCAGCGTTGAGCTCATCAATTCTCGCTTGATAAAGATCCGGTTTAATTCTCAGAAGTAACTCACCTTCGCGAACAAAATCACCCTCTTTCACAGTTAACTCAATGATTTCTCCTGATACATCAGGACGAATAACGACTTCTATCTCTGGTTGTATTCGTCCGGTAGCAGAAACAATTTGTGTTATGGTTCGTAGCTCCGCTAACTCAGTCTCCACCTGTTTTTCTGTAGGTCCACCATCCAACCAACCCGCTAATTTGGCCACCACGCCGACTACTACAAGTAGTACGACGATGATTCCCATTATTTTTAATAATTTTTTTGTTGCTGATTTTTCCTTAGGCATGTTAAACGGATTAATTATTAATCTAAATTATAATTCTACAGAGTCAGTTAATTGCCCTAAATAGAAATCTAATACTTTCTCCTGAAAGACAAAATTATAGATGGTTTGAATGCGATTTGATTGAGCAAGTACATAGTTGGCATTAGCCTGATTCAGTTCAATAAGTGTTGATGCCCCTACTTCATATCGTTGAAATTCTGTTTCATACGCACGTTCGGCAGCGGTTAGCGCTTTCTGAGTTGAATCGAGTTCCTTTACTATAGACATATAATCATTATATGCCTGTCTTACTTCTTCATTCACTTGAAAACGAACATTTTCCAATTCAAGCTGGCTGTTTTTCAGTGTTATCTTTGTATTCTGAAGATTGGTTCTTCGACTTAAGTTGTCAAAGATGGGAATCTGAACATTAAATCCGATAAAACTGTTAACATTTCTATCAAAAAACTGATCTATGTAGCTTAGCGGTACTGATCTTCCTAATTCAGGATCAAAAGCCCGAAATCTGTCATTGTAGCTACCACTTATACCCATACTGGCAGTAATCGTCGGAAGCAGGTTTGCACGCGCAATGGAAACATCATATCGATTTCGATCTATGGTTAGTTGCTGTGCTCTTAAATCACGTCTGTTTTGAATCGCTTCTTGCATTAATTCCTGAAGATTATAATCTAATGGCATCAGGTCTAATTCATCAATATCCGGCATAACCAGCGAATACTCTGTTCCGGAATCATCCTGCATAATTCTCATCAACAGTGCGTAGCTGCTTTCCAATGCATTTTCCCTCTGTATAACAGTGAGCTCCTCATTTGCGACAAGAGAAGCCTGATTTAAAAGATCAACATTCGGACTTCTACCAACTTCTACTTGTGCTTCAATCTGAATATATTGCTGTTCTGAAACATCTAAATTTTCCTGGCTTATCTTCAAAAGCTCTTCATTTAGAACTACCTGCAGAAAACGACTGGCGGTTGTGAAAATGATGTTTTCTCTAAGACGTTGGCTCTCTTCAATCTGTATAGATCGATTAGCGTTGGCTCTCCTCAGGTTGTTAATATTATTAAAGCCATTAAATACGGTGATGCTTGAATTTAAATTACCACCCAAAGATTGTGTAGTTACATTCTCAAAAGTAACCGTTGTTTGGTCAAACTGCTGACCCACACGTCGAGTACCATTATAACTGGCTGAAATTGACGGTAGAAAATCAGCCTTGGCGTTGAGCACTGCATTATCTGTAACATCAAGATTGTTCTCAGCCTGTTTCAATTGATAATTGTTTTCAAGAGCAATCCGGATAGCATCTTCAAGCGTGATTGAAGTTTGTGCCTGACTCAGGACCGGAATAGATAAGAGTATCGTAATAAATAGAGTACGTAGAATCATTGTCATTTTTTATTGGTTGATTTCTGTTTTACACGTAGAAGGGTAATGAGAGTTTCACTTCTTTTTCTATAATTGATGAAAAAAAATATTTTTTAACAATTTTTACTATTAAACAAAGAAATATGGTCTGGTAAACGCCAATTATTGAATTACCCCACTATTTTTATAAGACGAGATTGGATTCGTTTAGTTTGATTTGGGAAAATTATTCTCAATTTTTTACAACGATTTCTATAAAGAAACTTTGTTAAATCTTGAATATTGTGAAATGGTTAAAACAACTCATTGATCAATTATTATTATTTGATCTTTGATCAATCGCATCAGAAATATAGGATACAGCTCTACTGGCAGCTAAACGCTTAAGTTCATACATTAAAAGTGAAGTAAACCCACTGTCATTATTTGAGTTGTCATTGGATTCTTCTTTTTCGGATCGGGATCGTTTTTTCTTTGAAATGAGTCCGAATGCTAGTCCACTTACAATTGCGATACCCACTGCACGAAAAGGATGTTTTCGAATAGATTCAGTAGGATTGATAGTAATCGGAATATATGATTGCACCTTCTCCGCGCGATTTTTGAACCCAGACTCAAGCAAATCTATGTCATCTTTCAGCTTTTTTTTCCGGAATTTTATATCTGCCATCGTCATACGTTTTTAAATAATCGGTTATTTCTCAAGTTTTTTAGTACTGTCATCATCCGTAGCTTCATCAACATCTACCATCATTTTTTCAATGATATCTGCCTGAATTTTTTCTGTGATACGATTCGATTTTCTCTTTAAAAGTATAAATCCAAAGAGTAAGAATGGGGATGAAACAATTGCAAAACCATAACTATAGTTACCCAAAAGTTCTCCTATATAAAAACCAAGAGCCAAAAAGATAAAATAGATAGCAAAACACAGCAAAACCATTCCCATTATTTTCTGAACAGAATTTGCTATGATATTTGAAACACGCTCAGATATCGTTAAAATCAATAATTGAACACGTTTTTCAACATAAGATCGGATTTCTGATGTCAATGACTCTTCTTGATTCTCTTCTACACTCGGTTTCTCCGTTTTCATAAAAATATTTATCTGAGAATTTTTCCAAATACATAACCTACAGCAACTCCTATTGCAACACTGGCTAATGGATTTTTGCGTATCAGGAGCTCAGCTTCAGTTTTTATCTCATCAATTCTCTCTTAAATATTTGAACAATCTAAAAGTGATCGCCCCTCTTCAATTGCATTCTCAAGTTCTTCACTCAGATTATTTATCATACTCTTTTCCATGTTCTCTCCAATTAAAATATTATTAGTTTTATTAACACTATCTCTAAAATAACATCTTGAGCGGTAATGTTAAATAGAAAAGATTTTTTTACTCGTAGCGTAAACTTTCGATAGGATCTAGTTGTGCTGCTTTATATGCCGGATAAACGCCAAATATCATACCAACCAAAGTCATGCCAATAAGTCCACCTAAAGCTGAACTCCAAGGTATCACAATTCCTGATTCCAGCCAAATAGATGCGAGATTCCCTAGTCCAACACCTGCCAGTATCCCGATAAAACCACCAATCTGACAAATTGCGATTGATTCTAGCAAAAATTGTGAGGTAATAGCTTTTTTTGTTGCCCCTACTGCCTTACGTACCCCAATTTCACGTGTACGTTCAGTGACTGATACCAGCATAATATTCATCACACCGATTCCGGCGCCCAGGAGCACTATACCCCCTATAAAAAATCCAATCATATATAACATTCCGGTGAATTGATCAAACACTCCACTCAACGATTCGTTCGTCGTTATTTCAAAATCATTTAATTCGGCTGGATCCACTTTCCTCAATGCTCTCAAAATACCTGTAAGTTCATCAATAGTTGCAGCCACTCTTTCAACGGAACCCGCACGTAACTGTATGCCTATATTTTGATTTCTACCATAAACACCAGCAAGATTTGAATATGGAATCAAGACAAAGCGATCGAGAGTATTCCCAAATACATTTCCTTTCTCCTCAGTATATCCAATTATTGTATAAGGACGACCTTCAATTCTTATTGTTTTCCCAATCGGTGTTTCCATTTCAAATAGAGCCGACACAACATCTGAACCGATAATAGCTACCGGTCGAGCATTATCAATATCTTCCGGGAAAAAATTTCTACCTTCTTCAATGTTGTAGGCGTTATTTTCCAGATAAAACTCATTCCCACCTCTTATTCCAATATTTGGCTCTGTTTCAAGTTCACCAAAAGATACTCTGGTTGTCTGATACTGTCTGTTTGGCCCTATTCCGGTAGAAGTTTCAGTCAAATCCTGTAAATCCTCCATCTGTGCAATTGTGATATCCTGCCTGTTCCTGTATAGATCCCAATCAGACGGCCCCATCTGAATAGATGGAAACTTGGAGACTGTAATCACATCCCCCCCCATTAAACTCATTGTATCTTTAAAATATGTATCCAGAACAAGTACAGCTGTATTGGCACTGATAATTGCAAACACCCCTACGGATATAGCCAAAAGTGTAAGAGAGGATCGAAGCTTATTAGCTTTGATCGAATCGATAGATTGTCGGAAAACTTCAATTATATTCATAAAACTACGATTTAGTCATATCTAAGTGATTCAATTGGATCTGCCTTGGCAGCTTTACTTGATGGCAAGTAACCAAACAAAATCCCTACTCCGGCACAAATCATAATGGCATTTAGTACCGTCGTCCAATCCATATAGGCTACAAAAAATTGATTAATCAGTTGGGTAACTCCCATAGATAATAACACTCCGACTACTCCCCCGACCAAACAAATCACTATCGACTCCATCAAAAATTGAAGGAGGATTTCCCATGATTTTGCTCCCACGGCTTTTCGAATTCCAATCTCTTTGGTTCGTTCTTTAACGGAAACAAACATGATATTCATGACTCCAATACCTCCTACAAATAGTGCCAATCCGGTAAGGAATATTCCAATACCATAGATTGTCATTTTCATTCCCTGAAACTCTGCTTCAAATAGAGCCGCTTTATTAATTGCAAAATCATCATCTTCAAGAGGATCCAACTTACGAATTTGCCGCATTGCACCAATCACTTCATATTCACCATCAATCAACGCTTCATCGGTTGGGAATTGGACTGCAAGTTGCACCCCAGACCTAAGGCTATAAATAGTCCCAAAAGCAGTAATTGGAGTAATAATTGTATTGTCTACGTCTTCAAGGCCTAAAAAATTACCTCGCTTTTCCAAGAGTCCAATTACAATAAATCGTTGACCACTTATTTTAATTTGTTTGTTAATAGGATCTTCATTCGGAAAAAGAACTTCTGAGACACTAGCGCCAAGTACCGCAACTCTTGCCGCTCTTTGTACATCGGAAGGGACAAACGGTCGCCCATCTTCTACATTAATTCCTGCTGTTTCAAAATGCCCCGCTGTTCCACCAACTAAACTGACACCGTCGGCTTGTCGATCGAGGTAACTAACTGATACTGAACGAGATGCCGCAGCTGAAACTTCTGATGCTGATGGAGTAAGTTCCCGAAGTCGATCTACATATGCAACCTCCATTTCACTTCTATTGCGATAATCCCACCATTTATATTCTCCTCCAAAACCCCAAGGCCACTTTTCTACAAAGACGACATTTCTGCCAAGCATGTCCATACTGTCTTCAAATGTCCTGTCAATTCCATCAGATATGGTATTCATCGCTGTAACTGAGACGATTCCAATTACGATACAGGTAGTCGTCAGCATCGCTCTGGTTTTATTCGTCCAAATTGCTGAAAACGCAATTTTAGTCCCTTCTAGCAAACTGATAAGCAATCTATTCATCGAATCATTTAATTATGATAGTTTTGAACTTCACGAGTTTTGGCAATCTCTCTATTCATTGTAAGATCTGATAACAAGTTATAAAATATTCTGATTTCTTTTGCTTTCTGTTACCAATCTTAGTCCTTATTTTAAAAAAAATATGCGGTCTATCTCAAAAGCATACGAAGCGAGTAACATTTCGTTTCAAAAAATTTGAATCTTTCTAAAATAAATGAAAATGTTAGACATACTGGCTTTTGGTGCTCACCCGGATGATACAGAGTTAGGTTGTTCAGGAACCCTGGCTACTCTTGTTAACCAGGGGGTTAAAGTTGGAGTCATTGACCTTACCAGAGGTGAAATGGGGAGCCGGGGTAGTGCTGAGCTTAGGCTGAAAGAAGCTCAGGCAGCATCAGATATATTAGGACTTCATATTCGTAAAACCTGGGACTTCCGGATACTGAATTGGAAAACAATAGAGATAATCAACTACCTATTATCCAAATAATCAGAACATACAGACCTCATGTTTGTATTTTGCCGGCTCCTTCTGATCGTCACCCGGATCATGGTGATGCTGCCAAACTGCTCACTGATGCAATTTTTTATAGTGGGTTGATTAAAATTGAGACAAAAGATCATAAAGGATCTATACAGGAGCCACATCGTCCGGCTCATATTATTCATTATATTCAAGATGAATATTTAAAACCTGATTTTATTTTTGATATCAGTGAAACGATTGAAACCAAAGAGAAAGCTATTGCAGCATTTTCATCCCAATTCAATGTAAGTAATCCCGGTGATCAGCCTGCAACATACATATCTGATCCGGGATTTATTGAATCACTTCGAGCAAGGGCTAAAATGGTGGGTCATATGGGAGGTTATAATTTTGGCGAAGGTTTTATTTATCAAAAAAAACCCTTCCCTGTGAACAACTTCAAATTTCTTCTGGAGTCTGCCCCAAAAAGATAGTCTCTATTTAGTATTATTTGGAAACATTTTATTAAAAGTTGCATTCATAGAATAGATATAAACTATTTTATTTTATGCGAATAATTTTTCACATTCCAATTTGAGATCAAAAATCTTCCATATTTCATCTGTACAACAGTATTCAAAGTTTAATGGATTATAACTCATAAACTTATCTTCATATGCTCAGAACCATTAAAGACCACATAAAATCAACATTTTCTTTACTTGTTATACTCTCAATTGGCATCATTTCTCAAACTGCCACTGCACAAAGTATTAATCCGGGCGATATTCTCAGAGGAGGAACGGCAGATGCTAATTTGTTACTTGAAGAATATTTCCGTCCATTCGGTATCGGTTTCGGTGACGGTCTCAATTCAGGGTGGTTTACAAGCCCAAAACCACATCAAAAATATGGTTTTGATTTTCGCATCGGTGCCACCGCAGCTGTCGTACCAAAATTTGATAGATTTTTCAGAATTGATCAGATTCCTTTACAAAACCTCAAAGTTCTTGAGGGACCCAATGAAACCCCCACATTTTTTGGCGATGATACACCGGGAGCAAGATTAGGTGAAACATTTATAAATCCTGAAACCGGTGCTGAAGAGGAGCTCTACGCTTTCGATATGCCAATTGGTGTTGATGTCCCTTATGTTGTCACACCAATGGCACAGTTATCTTTTGGTTTAATCTATGACACACATGTTTCGTTTCGATTTGTCCCCAAAATCACGATAGCGAACGATTACGACACCGCATTATTCGGTTTTGGAGTTCAGCACGGTTTGTCTCAATGGCTGATACCGGAATCTGAAAAGCTGGACATTTCAGTTCAGTTTGGATATACAAAATTCGGATCAACGATCAGATATCGAGTAGATCCGGATGCAGACAGTGATGTTGAAAATAATTTTCCAAGATCAACATGGGATGATCAGAATATGAGATTGGAGGCAGACGCAATGACCGGTACACTCCTATTTGGAAGACAGATGAAAATAGTTTCGTTTTATGGTGGTATCGGACTACAACAGTCTACAACCAATTTAAACGTGAATGGCTCTTATCCACTTATTATCCCTCAAAGTGAAGAAGAGTACGAACCGGGAGGACCTACCCGAAGAATATTTCGGATTGATGATCCGGTTGATCTGGATTTTGTAAATTCACCTCGATTGCACTATTTGGTGGGTACAAGAATCCGAGTTGCTACTATCACTCTATCTGCATCCTATACATTTGCACGATATAATAATCTCAATATTGGTTTTGGCGTAAGTTTCCGATAAGCGATAGGTAAATTCTTATCCAATCACATCAAAGCACTCAATGGGCTTCCAGCCAGTTATCGGCTAATCCCATATCTACATCCAATGGCACGGCTAACTCAAAAGCATTTTCCATTAGATCCTTGATTTTAGTCGGTACTTCGTCTGACTCTGAATCACTTATTTCAAAAATCAGCTCATCGTGCACCTGCAGCAACATTCTCGATTCTAGATGATTAGATTGCAAGTAGGAGTGAATATCAATCATTGCCAATTTGATAATATCTGCAGCTGTTCCTTGTATTGGCATATTGATGGCCGTTCTTTCAGCGAACCCCCTAATATTCCAGTTACTTGAATTTATTTCGGGGATATATCTTCTTCGACCCATGAGTGTAGTTACAAATCCATTTTCCTTTGCGAAGAGTACTGTTTCGTCAATATATTTCTTAATACCGGGAAATCGATCAAAATATTGATCAATCATCTCCTTTCCTTCACTGTTACTAATTCCCAATCTTGAAGCTAATCCATATGCACTCACCCCATATGGAATGCCAAAATTCACCTCTTTTGCTTTACGTCGATGGTTCGGTGTCACATCATCAATGGAGTTCAGATTAAATATTTCCTTAGCTGTTCTAGAGTGAATATCCTCTCCATTTTTAAATGACTCAATCATGTTTTCATCGCCGGACACTGAAGCAATCACTCGCAATTCGACCTGAGAATAATCTGCAGCCAAAAGTTTAAATCCTTCCAGGGGAATAAATGCCTTTCTAATTTCCCGGCCTCTGGCTGTTCGGATGGGTATATTTTGAAGGTTTGGATTGGATGAAGAAAGTCTGCCGGTTGCCGTCACGGTCTGATTAAAATCCGTATGAATTCGATCCGTTTTTGGATGTATAATCTTGGGCAGGGCATCTACATAGGTTGATCTGAGTTTACTGAGTGATCGATAATCAAGTATCAAAGAAGGTACTTCATATTCAATAGCAAGCTTCGACAGTACATCTTCGGATGTTGAATATTGACCCGTCTTTGTCTTCTTCCCTGCCGGCAATTTCATCTTCTCAAAGAGTACTGAACCTAGCTGTTGAGGTGAATTCAAATTGAACTCCTCTTCAGTTATTTGAAAGATCTTCTTTTCTAATTCATCTAAATCTATTGTAAGCTCCTCAGAAAAGGTTTCAAGCATCTCCTTGTCGATATGAACACCATATGCTTCCATTTTTGTCAGAACCGGTATCAAGGGAAATTCAAGCTTTTCCGCTATTTCTAGTAGTGAGTCTTTTTTTAGTTTTTCTGAAAACAATTCATAGAGCTGAAAAGTGATATCTGCATCCTCAGCGGCATAGTCTTTTATCTCTTTATACGAGAGATCAGCCATCGTTATTTGTGCTTTTCCTTTTCCGATTAAATCTTCAATCGGTATTGGATTGTAGTTTAAATACTGTTTTGCCAGTGTATCCATTTTTAATCTTTGGGTGCTATCTATTAAATAAGCAGCTACCATAGTATCAAAAAAGGGTCCTTTGACTGAGACTCCTGACTGTTCAAGAATCATCAGGTCAAATTTCAGGTTGTGAGCAATTTTTAATATACTTTCATTCTGAAATAACGGGTTTAACAGCTCAAAGACATCATCTTGCGGCAGTGAATCTTCAACATTAACCGGAATGTAACATGCAGATTCTTTCTTTGCACTGAGTGAAATTCCGACAATATTTGCCGAGATGGGGTCAACTCCGTCCGTTTCTGTATCAAAACAGATCGCCTTGGCACTTTTTAACTGTTCAACCTCTTGACGAATCTCCACTTCGGTAACCGCTAATCGATAAGAAACAGCCTCTTTGTTTAGACCTTGAATTTTTGGCGTTTCCGCTTCATTAGATCCGCCAAATAGCTGACCTTGTCCACCCGGCTCTTCTCCCAAATATTTTTGAGTTAACGTGCGAAATTCCATTCGTTTAAAGAAAAGTCCCAATTTTTTCTTGGTTGGCCCATCCCATTTAAATTTTCTCCAATCTTCAACTCCGGGCACATCGGTTTTGATGGTCACCATCACTTTTGCTTGCAATGCTTGTTCAGAGTTTTCTGAAAGCCCCACTCTATTTCGCTTCGATTTCATGTTAGGGGCATCTTCAATCGCTTTTTCTAATGACCCATACTTACTGATCAATGCAGGTGCACCTTTTTTCCCTATTCCGGGTACTCCGGGAATATTATCAGATGTATCGCCAATGATTGCAAGTACATCGATCACCTTATCCGGATAGACACCAAAGTAGTCCATCACACCTTCCCGATCGATCAGATTAAATCCGCCATTTTTGTTATCCGGTTTCACCATCGTTATATGGTTATCTACCAACTGCATAAAATCTTTGTCCGGTGTAACCAGGAACACGTCTACATCTTCTTCTTTCGCATTAAAAGCGATAGTACCGATGATGTCATCTGCTTCAAATCCATCCTGTTCAATATTTACAATTCCAAAACCATCTAACATCTCCTTGATAAGTGGAATACCCACTTTCAGTTCATCCGGTTGGGGTGGGCGATTGGCTTTATACTGGTCATCAATTTCGTGACGAAATGTGGGTGCGTGGGTATCCCATGCAACCGCTATATGTGACGGCTCTTCCTCCTCAAGCAGTTTGACCAGAGTATTCGCAAATCCAAGAATGGGTCCGGTAGCTATGCCTTCTGAATTCTTTAACCGACTTTTAATAAATGCGAAATGAGCTCTGTATGCCAGGGCCATTCCGTCCAGTAAATAAAGTTTCTTCTTTTTATTTGACATGATTAAAAAATTGAAGAATGTTGATATGATTGATTATCAGTTTCATTATTTGCTTATTTTTTGAAAACTTCTCAGTAATTCAATCTCTTTTGCCCACCTATCCATATTCGGCGTCTCTAGAATTAGAGGAATATCATCAAATCGACGATCTTCCATAATACATTTGAAAGGCGTTATGCCGATCAATCCATCTCCTAAACTTTCGTGCCGATCAACTTTAGATCCAAGCTCTTTTTTGGAGTCGTTCATATGCATGGCAAAGAGTTTATCAAATCCTACAATCTGTTCAAATTGTTGAAAAGTTTCTTCAAATCCGTCCTCTGTTGAAAGATCATAACCTGCAGCAAAAGCATGGGCTGTATCAATGCAAACACCTACCCTCTCCTTCTGATCTACCTGATCAATCATTTCGGCCAGGTGATCAAAGCGATAACCCATATTGCTGCCCTGTCCGGCTGTATTCTCGATCACTGCTTTCACAAATGATGTCTTTGAAAGAGCTTCATTAATTGATTCAGCAATGATTTTGAGACACTCTTTTTCACTAATTTTAGTAAGATGACTACCCGGATGAAAATTAAGTAATCGAATACCCAGCTGTTCACAGCGCTGCAGTTCATCCAGAAAGGCATCTCTGGATTTTTTTAACTTATCCTTTTCGGGGTGCCCCAGATTGATGAGATAACTGTCATGGGGCATGATCGCATCCATGGAAAATTCATATTCCAGGCACCTCTTTTTAAATAGATCAATACTTTCATCGGTGAGTGGATTGGCTTCCCACTGTCTCTGATTCTTTGTAAAAAGCGCAAAACCCGTGGCTCCAATTTCATGTGCACGCTCCGGCACATTTTCAACACCGCCCGCAGCGCTTACATGTGCTCCTACATATTTCATAAAATCCTAAAATTTTGAGTTAAAAACATTCCATTGAAAATAGAAAAACGAATGCACTAGCCGAAAGGAAACTTTTATACAGACCGAATATTAATCCGGATGCTAAAGCGAATGTCATGGGTCGATCTTTTAAATGTTCTGGATGATTTAGGCAATGTTTGTGTAAAAGCATACTCAAAATTTGCCTGAATTGTATTCGAGAATCGATAACCAACTACAGCGGAAGCATTGATTCTGGACTGACCGGTAGGTGGACTTGGTGAGAATGTATAAACATCAGGATCCTTTACAATACTGCCAACAGATTCCTGAAGAGCGCGTTCAAGATCTGAAAAAAGCAGGAATCTCTGTTCGGTATCTTCGAGAAAACTTCCATTGAGAGTCAGATCAACATTACTAGCTGTAGCGCTTACAAATGGAATTCTAAAGTTTCTTAATGTATAATTTATTGAAGCCCTTATTCCTTTAGATATTCTCTCTATAACCTGAGAGTTAGAAACTGATAAACTGGTGAGTTGACTGGTTTCATATCCCAACTGAGTTCTCAGGCCGTTATTCCAAGTTACATTTAACTGAGCTAAAGGTGAAAATCTCTTCTCAATATTTACACTGCTGGGTTCAAATTCAGGGCGAAAATCTTCAACCAAATAATTACCGATTCTGCGTTCAAGTAGTTCTCCAAAGTTATTATTCAGGTTCCAACCAATTCTATATAGTCCGCTGTATGCGTGTGTTAATGTAGCCCGCTGCATGGAACTTCCAATAAAAGGAATAAATCTTTCTAACCCTGTAAAGTTGACTTGCCAGTTCGGCATTGGTATCGCCGTAAAATTCCGTCTACCTGCACTTTTAACTGATCCTAAATAAGCTTGTCTGAAATCTTCCTGTAATTGAATTGCATTCAGTATCGTGTTGTTTCCACCGGCAGGGTCTCGAATGATATTTTCATCACTTGTCATTCCATTAAATGCAGATTGAAGTTGGTTTTTAAAGAGATCTTCATAGCCGGCTCCAAATGCCCATACCGAAGATGTTATATTTCCGGTGGCGTTACTAATGCTCGTAATTTCATTACTGGGTGATAGTGTAATCGACTCTGAAATTCTCTCATCCCACTGGGTTTGCCAACTTAGATCAATGGTTAAGTTTGTAAACGGGTTGAACTGAGTGTTCAATGTAATATTATCAGAATAATTGTTATTTAACGGTAGTTGAATAGATGAAAACCCATCAGGATTATCAATCAAAAGGGTTTGAGGGATTCTCTCCTCGATTCCCAGGCGATAACCGAAGGATGGAGTAAAAGATTGTTCGTTAAATAAATCAAAAAATCTGGAATCGCCATCGTATCCACTCTGTGCTGCGGACTTACTGTTGTTATAGTTCACTTCAATATTTCTTAAACTAAAAATGGCTAAAGCCGTTTTCCTGAAAATTTGAGCAAAAAGACCCGATGATCCCTCAACCATTTCATTATTATCGGATTGTCTCTCTTGCGCTCTTTCCCTACGAAATTGTTCGTCAGCCTCTACTGCTTTTCTATAGAATGGAAGTAGATTCAGTAAGTTGTTTGTATCCATTCGCAGGGTATGATCTAAACGAAACGAATTAGATAGTCGAGCTCCTAATTCGGATCCGAATGGACTATTTTCCCATCTGAATCCACCTGAATATCTTGTATTATATGTCAACCAACTAAGAAGTCGGTATTGATTGAGACGAGGTTGCCAGCTGGCAGTATAACTCTCATCGTATGAACCTTTTCTGGGAGATATTTCACCCTCAATCAAATCTCTATAGACCCCTATTGATGGCAGAGGAACAAAAGCCGTACTATCGACTCCTGTGAGTCTCCCCTGTTCTACAGCATCCCTGGCTAAATCATATACAGTTTGAGTTTGAAAAGATGCAGAGATACTTCGGGTTAGATTATATGAAAGGCCCAGGTTGGTATCATAGGTAAATGTATGTGTCTGTTGTAACGACTGTTCATCTTCACCAAAAAGCAATCTCCTTTTTCGCTCTTCATAAGCTCTTCTTGTGGATAGTGAAGTAGTAATGTTGCTGGGTGTAGTTCCAATTTCAAGTCCTGACAACAGTCCCATTAATGGTACATTATCCAGGAACCAGAAGGGTCTTAAATACTTAACATTCAGTACATTCAAATTGTATCGGGCAGATGCATTGTAGTTCCAATTATCCTGTAATCTATACTGTGGATTTCTGCTATTTGTGGTATTGTAATTATAGTTGATGGTTGTGTTGTCAAAAAGAGCTCTCGAGATAAATGATCTCGAATTATTTTTAGTAAAGTTGGTAACATTTATCGCATAACTCTCTACGAATGTCTCCACTTCACTCCGTTGTTCATTGATTAATTGATCTTGTTGAATCAAGTTCAAATCACTTCTATTCCGGATGGCATTTTCATAATCTGTAAATCGTATATCTCCTTGGTTGGGAAGAAACTTAGGTACGGCGGTTGATCTCCTCGCCGAAAGGTTAACGGGTAAGCTCCATCCAAATCTGTCGGGGATAAAGCTATGTAAATTAACAAGGGAACTGAAATCAAATGCCAGCTCATTATTTACTCTGCGCTGCCCAAGCCTGGAGTCGAGTGCGCCAAAACCTTGAGTTTGTCTGATTACATTCGCATTGACTGTAGCAAAATCTGCAAGTTTAAGAGTAGATTTTGCATTTGCAGCCCACCCATGTTCATTATCAAACCCGGATACCCTTAGTTCATTCAACCAGAACTGAGCATTGAGAATAGGTGTGCCATCTCCACTTGGATTTTCCGGATTAAATGGGTTTTTGATTCCCATACCTACTTCTGTGACCCTCCCCAATGATGGATTTCCTTTAATTGCAACAACAGCCCCCGGTGCAGCATCTTCAAGGATGTCGGATCGTTCATACACTTCTGAAAAATTATCAGACACCTCCTGATCTCTTAGTTGTTTCAACTGATTAAAAGCCGAAAGAATAATATTCATATTATTTTCGTCATAAAGCCACACTTTTTCAGCTTCTTCCATCAGCTGACCAGAGTTTCCCGGATCAAAAAGTTGAAAAGGAAAATTCCGATCCGATGGGGTTACCGGCTGTCTGTATTCGTAGTAGTTGTTTTCAAGGTCGTTCCCGAGTCGCAGCACTAATTCAGCATCACCCCGATTATTATACCCTTCTCCATGAATGAACATTCTCATATTGGAGTAATTTAACAGATCCAGACCTCCCGGATATACCCTCTTGATCATTTGTAAGGCGCCGGGGCCCAGATTGCTCACATCTAAAACTATCGATTGCTCATTTTGAAGAGAACGAAGTTGTGAACCTCGATTCTGGGCTCTGATCCCCCCCGCCGGCTGTCTATAGGGAAAGGGTTGACGATTTGAATTTTCTTCAATATTAATGGTACTGATTCGTAACTCCGCATTTGGATCATTGGTTTGATTGATATCTTCATCCTGACGCCACTGGCTCCCTACAAAATCAAGAGCTGCAAATCTTAGTGTAAATGGTTGTTCATAACCGGACATCCAAATTCGAACATATGTTATATTTTGAAAATCGTTAATGTCCCCAAATTTTCTCTCAAATTCACTGAGAGGGATGCGAATCTGATACCACCTGTCTTGTTGTCGGGTGCCCGGAACACGATCTACAATGAATGTACCCGGAGTCTCTATTTCGAGTCTGGATGGGTCTGCAGGGTTTAGATCAACCTGGTACTGAAAGTATACATTTGTGAGGGCAACAGTAGATGGATTGACAAGTCCTTCTGTATCGGGTCTATTCGTAATCGCTCTTTTATCACTTTGATCCAAAGGAGTGTTTCCATCTTGAAATCCCAATAATCTGTGGAATTTTTCATGTAGCGGTCGATTTTGGACTTCTGACTCACCATAAAAAAAATAGTCATCGTTTGATGGATCCTGTTGAATTATTTGATATTCCAAAGAATTGTCACCGTATAGATCTCTCATTCTCTGCACAAATGGTTCGAAAATCGATCTTTCGTTAAGTCCGTTCACCCCCCCGGAATTTGGAAGGCCATCTAATCCAACATCTTCCAATTCACGGTTTGTGTTTGAGAATTGTCCTTCTGGTGGGGGTGGATTGGCGGGAAGTGCCGAACGCGGATCATTTGCATTATCGAGCACAAGTGATTCAGGATTCAGTGCCAATCCATCCTCACTGTTTAACTTTGAATTCGGTATTACATCTTCGGTTATCAAACCGATATCAATGTAGATCTGACCTTCATAATCTTCAATGGATGCACCGTTTGGGAGCCGTCCGCCGGGCAAAATGGGTTGAACCCAAAACTCCAGAAACTCAATACTATTCTGAGTAAAATCTTCCTGTCCTGATGGCAGTACAGCAGTCATGCCACCCCAGGTACGGTTTGGTTCCTCTTCCAAAAGCTGTTTCAGATCTGGATTGTAGTTGTACTGTCCCCTCAGGGTTGGATTATAGTAAACATCCAATGTTGTGATTATCTCTTCTTGAGGGTTTTGAGTTTCACGCCCCGGAAAAACATCGGTAACTCTAACTTGTTCCGATTCGGGTGTAAAGGTCACATCATCAAGAATCGTTGAAATGTTTCTGGGAATAGAGTACCAGGTAAACTTTGATCTCAAATCAGAACGACCTAATCGGGAATCTTGAGAAGCCACCGGCTGACCCGGAAAATCATCCTCTTCAAAAAAACCACTATCTGCCATGTAACCGGGAACTGCTGTAGGTGCAGCTGCAAGAGACCATCGATTAGCATTGAGCAAATTAATTTTGATATTCGACCCCTCAAAATCATCGATAAAAGAGAGTCCTTGCTCTTCGTCAGGAAAGAGTTCATCATTCCGAACTGCCCTGTCAACGGCTCTTGTTTCTGAAATGCTCGGCCTCAGTTGGGCAAACTCGCCACTAAAAGTAAATTCAGAAGCTTCACGGGTCTGAAACAAAGGCATCCAGTCTAAAAAACGGGTTATAAATGGCGCGTCTACCCTGGCATCTGCATCTAAACCAAAAACTGAATTGCTGATTGGTTCATCTCCTATTCGAATCTTGTCATCGAGAGGTCGCTCGCTAAAACGAAAGTATGTCCCACCCAATTGGATGTCATTAGAGATATCATATTCTGCTCTGAAACCGGTAAATGTTTTCTGCTCAATGGAGGTAAATGCCTGATCTTCATATTCGATTCGGATATCCTGTCCTGTCGCTGTATACCGATCGTTTAAGATGGTTATACTCCCAAAAGTGTAATCAACCTGGTAGTCGATATCCTCTTGCAGTTCTACTCCATTTGCATAGACTCTTACAGAACCTTCAACGAGTGCAATTCCTAAAGTGAAATTATCCTGTGAACCACCCCGACTTGTACCGTTGAATTGATAAAAGCTATTTTTCGAGCTTTGGGACGCATTTCTTTGGCGTTCACTGTAGAGTTCACTGTATACAAGTCGTTCAATATCTTCAGAGGAAGCCGGGGAATCATCGAGTACTTCGTTGATTCTTGCTCCAAATGGTTCCAAATATGGAAAGATGATCAATCCATTTTGGGCATCCAATGTACCGGTACCGAAATCGACTTGATTATCTGAACCCAGAGCACCTTGTGTATCCACACGATCCAGACCCAGATCCTCTAAAAGAGTACTATTTCTGCCTGGGAGTCGGTTACTGGCAATATTATCTTCGGTAAAAAGTAATTCAAGTTCGAGCGACTCCCTTGTAATGTTACTAACTCCTAAGGAGTAGATGTTTCGCATCGTAATTGGGAATAGCAGATTGTCTGTCGATACATTTTTGGGTTTCAACCTTTTCAAAAATATTCGATCACCACCCCCTCTGTTAATCTCCCCAACAGTGACTGTCTCATTGCCGGCTCCACGGTAGTTATATGAAATTGCAAGAACCTCCCTGGCTCCCAATGGCCTTCTCAGTGATACAAATCCTGACAGTTTATTGAGAGTATAATCAACACCTTCTTGCAAGAGAGTAAAATAACCTTCTTCAAAATTCCTGGAGTCGCTCACACCCAGATCCGATGCTGAAACACCGATCTGGGAATCACGATATTGATTAAATAAAGATTCCGGAAAAGGGTCGAGTCGATTGTCGGGTGGACCGTAAGATCCATCCGGGAATTCATTGACTCCCATTTCGGCCAGAGCAACTGCCAGTCTGGAACCCTCTTCTGCTTGTATGTTTTCTCTCAAAACCCAGACCTCCACATCTGCAATAGGCAAAGTTTGGATAAATTGTTGAGGGTTAGCCATACTATTTTCAAACTCTTGTCTGGTATAAAAATCCATGAAAAAAAATCGATCGTTGCTATAATCGGCCGGCCGAATTTGGATCGTGCGTTCTTGAGAACCACCGCTAATAGTCTCTACATTGCTTTCACCATCTTGTTGTGAGATAACCGAGGTGAGACGAAGTGATCCGAGCTCTGTTACCGATTTTACCCCAAAAAGAGCCCCACTCCCTCTTATCAGAGAGTTCCCTGTATTCATCGTCACATTACCGAGCTCAATCGATTTTATGATCTCATTCTCGTAACCCTGATAGACGATGTTTAATCGGTTCTGATATTCAAAGGCGCGTTCAGTATCCCAATCAGTCTGAATGGTGAGTTTATCTCCAATGGTTCCCTGGATATTTAATTGCAAATTTTGGTCGAAAGTTGGATCGATACGAGTCTGTTGATCCGGGGGGAGTGATGGATCTTCAGACTGCTGTATAGAAGCACCTACATTCATTTGAGCCACACCGTTCACCCTTAGATTCACCTCAGGTTTCCCGAAAATTGATGTAAATGCTGACTGACTCCCCCCCGGTACTGCAATACTAAAATCCAGCAACCCTCTTTGCCGATCCTCTCTTTGCCTCGATTCCAGGTTTAGTTGAGCCCAATTTGATTGAATTGCATTCTGCTTATTTTTTTGAGCATACTCTTCAAAAGAATACATACTGGGTGCACCAGAGCGATAGTTCCCAACCATTTTTTCAATGAAATAACCTTTTTGATAAATATGAGTGATTCTTACTGTCTCATCAGTGAGGGAGATAAAATATAATGCAGGTATCGGATGTAGAAAAAGTGAACTTACAGATTGCCCGTAAACTGTTCGAAACGCACTTTGAAAAGATGCCTCTTTCGTTGAATCAGCAAATACAGTAGGCAGATCATTATTTATCTCTTGAGCATAAAGAGTATGATTCTCCATCAGTAGAAGTAATCCGCAGAGAGATAAAAGGTAAAATAAACGACGTATATGGGTCACTGACCATCAATCTTTTAAGGGTTGTGTAATTAACAACCGGTATTACAGATTCCTGAGCGTATAAAAATTTAACCGTCGTAACAATTTTGCGATAGGTGGTGTTTATATATTAGAGTTTGTAGAGTGAAATTAAATATGCCGAATAATAAAATATTATGAGATATGTTAAAAATAAGATCATCACAAACTTATCATTGAAATTAAGCGGATACCCATTCAGTTAGATAGAGTGGTTTTCTGTATATTTCTTTTTTCAAGTTTGTCTATAACGCACAAATTGATAACTATTTTATATTTACCCTAAATAAGTTAAGTAGGATTATAATGATAAATGCAGTACAAATAGATCTGATCAAGAAACATATTGGTCCGTTCTTTTTCTGTTTTTTTACCGTCATGTTTCTTCTGCTGATGCAGTTTCTGATCTTACATGTTGATAAGCTGGTTGGGAAAGGTCTGCCTTTAGGTATTGTTATCGAATTGATATTAAACAATTTGGCCTACATGGTTGTGTTGGCACTTCCGATGTCTGTATTGATATCAACCCTGATTGCATTTGGTAAATTTTCTGAGTGGAATGAGCTTACAGCAGTGCGTGCGGCAGGCATAAATCCTATAAAACTCATATTACCCATTCTTTTTTTAGGGTTTCTGCTCTTTCTTTTCACATCCTACTTTTCAAATTATCTACTTCCTGAGTCCAATCATAAGGCCCGTTCCTTATTTATTGATATCCGCACACAAAAACCGGCTTTTGATCTGCAACCATCCACCTTCTATGACAATCTGGAGGGGTATAATTTTATAATTAAAGAGATCGGTGCATAAGGAGATTCACTTTATGACGTTATAGTGTTACAGGAGGTAACTGAATCAAGAAACCGTGCATTTATAAATGCGGAAGTGGGATGGCTGGAGAGTCCGGATGAAAATACCC
>JAGXIS010000116.1 GCA_024635465.1 Bacteroidota bacterium
CTTTTTGCCCTTCGCGGTGGTTACTACTACGAAAATCCTGAAAACGGTAACAGAGAATTTATTACATTGGGCGCCGGACTCAGATATAACATTTTCGGTGTTGATTTCAGCTACTTGTATACACTCGAGGAAGATCATCCTTTGGCTAATACAATACGCCTTAGCTTGCTCATTAACTTCAGATAAGAATTGTGGATGTTATCCCAATCAGTTTTAAGCAGTGGTAATTTTTTTTTATCACTGCTTTTTCTTTTTATCCCTCTTAGTAGTGACGGTTTATCACAAAACCTGTCAAATCTAACCTATCCAGCCCTTTTAAATACCGACCATTCAGAATATACTCTATCGAAACAGGATATTGAAGCTTTTGAAAGCCTTAGAATCATAGCTGTAATGGTCGAATTTCAACCTGATGATAATCGTTTTACCTCCGGCAATGGCACATTTGAAAGCGGAAGCATTCCATATTTAGAAAATCCCGGTACAACTATTGATGCACTGCCACATAACCGGAAATACTTCGAAGCTCATCTTACATTTGTAAAAAACTTCTTTGAAAAAAATTCCGATAACCGGTTAATCGTGAATTTTGAGGTACTGCCAAATGTTTATCGCTTAGAAGAAAAGATGGAGAACTACTCTCCAATTGGTCAAAATCCTGATCTATTTCCTCTTGCTGATTTTGCAAAAGATGTCTGGGAGTTGATTGGAAATGATGCCTCAGTTCAATTAGACAACAACCCAAACGAAAAGATCGCGTTTGTAATCTTTCACGCCGGAATTGGTCGCGACGTTGAACTTACCGGAACTACTTTGGATAAAACACCACAAGATATTCCATCCGTTTACCTAAGTAAAAATGCTTTTAAAGAATTATTTGATGACCCTTCCTTTAGCGGATTTGAAATTGGGAACGGCAATTTAATCGTTGATCACTCCTTAATACTGCCCAGAACCCTAAGTAGATCCGGTATTGATTTTTCAGATAACCGTTTTGTGATTCCTCTCTCAATAAATGGATTGTTAACAGCTCAAATAGGGAGTCATATAGGTCTTCCCAACCTATTCAACACAGAAACCGGAAACTCGGGAATTGGTAGATTTGGTCTGATGGACGGGGCCGGTATTTTCGCTTATAATGGACTCTTCCCCCCTGAACTCTCTGCGTGGGAAAAAATTCATCTCGGTTGGCAAAATCCTTTTGAGATAGATTATAATCAGCCTGAACCCATTGAACTACCGGCTGCTTCTCTAAGAAGACAAAGAAGTATTGCCAAGATTTCTTTATCCAATAGTGAATATTTCTTAATTGAAAATCGCCACAGAGATCCGGAAAATAATGGTGTTACAATAACCACACAACGTCCGGATGGATCACTCATAGAACAGACGTTTACAAATCGGGATACAGATTTTGTAAATCAGACAAATAATTTTGACAATTTATTAGAACCCGGTGTAATTATTGATGTTTCAAATTATGATTTTGCACTTCCGGGAGGGCTCGTAAATGAAGGCTCGGATGAGCGTGAACTAAATGGCGGAATTCTGATCTGGCAAATAGATGAGACCGTTATTCGAAATCAGATGAATACCATTGGTGTTAATAGCAACCCGGATCGAAAAGGAGTGGAATTAAAAGAAGCTGACGGGGCTCAGGATATTGGCAGACCCACTAACATTGGGATTTCACAGAATGATCCAAATGGTTCAGCATTCGATTTCTGGTGGTCTGGTAATAACTCATCAGTTATTTTTCAGTCTGATACACTATCACTCTATCAAAATAGATTCGGACCTAATACATTTCCTAATAACCGGAGTTATACCGGTGCCTTCTCCCCTTTTGAAATCTACGATTTTTCCGACAATCTGCCGGTAGCCACATTTAGAATTCAAAAAACAACCTCGGAAAATGCAATCTTCGAACTAAACATCAGTGAAACTCTGGAGTCTATCACCACTTCTACCTCCTTATCTGATGATTATTGGAGTCGTTATCCTCTAGCTATACAATCCATATCTACACCTGATTCTCCAAATAGTATTGTGATACCCGGCATGGATGGACTGATCGTGTATAATTTGGATACTAATATTTCAATTCCATTGATTACGGATGATGAATACATACAACAACCCTTAAATGGATTTGACAGCGCCGGATTATTGGCCGTTGCATCCAATCCACTCCAATTAATGAATGAGATGAACGTTTCTATCTTCTCTCTGAGTGATGAAAACCCAACACTAATTGAACAATTCACAACCGTTTCAAATACCGGTTTTTTAAGTACATCAGAGCCTGATTTCATAGATTTGGATGGTACAAAAGTACGATTAGATATTGATGCCGGTACACTGCTTAAGAGATCTTCAAACCAACAAGCATCAGAAAGAATCGGCCAGACCCAATCCTTTATTGAGGATAATCAACTCGTAATAAAATCTGTTCACGGATCTGCAACTCACCCGATTTCTCTATCAAATACCTTTACCAGAGCTCATACCGGTTTAGTTCAAAGCGGAGAGGCTCTTATCTTTGTATATCTCTTGCTTGATGACAAATTGAGCCTCTTCTCGCCTATTGATCAATATTCTAACGAAATTATCCTTGAGAACAGAGGTTGGATTGGATGGCCTGCTATCGTGGATATTAATGATGATGGGAACCCCGACTTTTTGTATATCAATCAATCTGATGGCAAATTGTACGGCAAAAACTCAAATGGAGCTCTATTGGATGGTTTCCCCATCACTCCTCCTCAGGGCATTCAATTTACAGGTACTCCGCTTGTAGCCGATTTAGATGGGGATGGTTCACCTGACTTTCTTATTCCGACTGATGATACCATTTCACTATCTATCACGGCATACAATTCAGACACAAAACTTATGGATGGATTCCCACTTTTAGTCGGTGGAATCCCCTCATCAGATCATCAGCTTATCCATCCTATGTTAAAAAATAGGCAGTTGATTGCTGTCAGTCCGGAAAATGATCTTAAAGTTTGGGAATTCCCAAAAATTGAAAATATACAATGGGCATCCAAGTATGGAAACAGTACTAATAATAAAGTGACAGGTCTTATTGAACTTGGAGAATCCCAAGTATCCCCTTTTATCCTTTTAAATGGTTCGGAGACCTATAACTGGCCGAATCCGGCTATTGATGAAACGTTTATTCGATTTCAAACTGAATCTCCTGCACAAATACGAATTCGAATTACTACAATGAGTGGCCGACTCATCACTGATCGCCGTCTACACAGTTTAGGAGGGTTACCTGAAGAGTTACGCATAAACACATCAACCTGGTCCAGTGGAGCCTATTACGCTCTGTTAGAAGCTACATCCGGCAAATCTACTGAAAGAAAAATGATTAAAATCGCTATTGTACGATAACCGTTGAGAAAAAAAATTATATATCGAATATTATTTTCTTCAATTATTGGATTGACACTGGTGCAAATATCATGGGCCCAGTTAAACCCTTCGTTCTATGATTATCCTCATAATCATCTGGATTGGTACACAATAGAGGGAGAATATTTTATGGTCCATTATCAAGAAGGGAACAGCAACTCTGCCCAAATAAGCATCGCTATTGCAGATGACATCTATCATGCAATCACCAATCTTTATTCATATGAACCCCAAAAAAAGGTGAGTATCGTTTTGAGAGATCGACAAGACTACTCAAACGGCGCTGCCTATTTTTTTGATGATAAAATTGAGATATGGCTCCCCTCTTTAGAGACGCCATTCAGAGGTACTCACAGTTGGCTCAGAAATGTAATAACACATGAATTTGTTCACATAGTTCAACTTGGGGCCTCCATGAGGAGAACTCAGAGAATTCCGGCATTCTACTTGCAATGGCTCAGTTATGAAGATGTCAGACGACCCGATGTACTATATGGCTTCCCAAATGGCATTATAACCTTTCCCTTTGCCACTGTAAGCATACCGGCTTGGTTTGTCGAGGGTAGTGCTCAATATCAAACAGACGCGCTTCAATACGATTTTTGGGACAGTCACAGGGATATGATGCTCAGAACCCGAATTCTAACCGATAAAGCCTTAACATTGACTGAAATGAGCCACTTCAACTCAAAAAACAGTCTGGAGAGAGAGTTGGTCTATAATCAGGGTTTTGATTTTGTTAACTATTTGACTGATCAATTTGGTGAACAGATTTTAGCTGATCTATCTCATTATTCGGCAGAGTTTAAAAAGAATAATTTCAATAAAGTCATGAGTGAAGTCATCGGTATCAATGCGGATACTCTTTATAACAACTGGCTCAATTCTCGAAGAGAGAAATATCAACAGATTCATTCAACAATTACAGAAACGGAAGTTGATATGATTATTACTGAGGGTTTTTTCAACTTCTACCCTATCCGACACTCCAAAACCGGAAATTTCGCATATTTAACCAATTATGAGAGAGATTTCGGAAGAACTTCTCTTGTAATTCAAACAGATAGCAGTGAAATCATCATTGAAGAGATGGGGAGTCAGAATATCATGGATAGCGATCGCAACTTGCACTCACTTCTAAGCTTTGAATCCAATATTTCTATTGAATATATCAGTAATCGATTCTCTTTTTCCCCTGATGGTAATCAAATTGTATATAGCAGGTCCGGACTCAATAAATTTGGTGAGAATTATAACGATCTCTATCTCCTAGATCTTGAATCAGAAGAAAGGAAAAAAATTACTGACAATTCAAGAATACATGATCCGGATTGGCATCCCTTCGAATCAGAAATTGTTGCTGTTCAATTCAGTTCCGGAACCCAAAATTTGGTCCGGATTTCATTGGATACAGATGAAATTGAGCAACTCACAAATTTCAGTATTGGAGAAACGGTGTACACTCCGGTTTGGTCACCGGATGGAAAAATGATCTATTTCTCAAAAGCAGACAATTTTAATAGACAAATTTATCAGTATAACACCTCTACAAATGATTGGACTGCCCTGTTAGAAGATCCAAAAATTGATTTCAGAGATCCCTGGCCGCATCCAAACAATACTGAACTCTATTTTTCGTCCGATTTGAACGGCATTTTTAATATATACAGCTACCATCTCGATGACCATTCAATTAAACAGATTACAAATCTTGTGGGAGGTGCATTTATGCCCTCCATAACTGATTCGACGCTCTATTTTTCAGATTATCGTTATGATGGGTATAAAATCTCATCCATCGATTTAAAAACGAATCAACCTACCCTTCTTCATGATGATAGAATAAACAAATTACTCACTCAGCAAGTGGTTACCGGCCAGAAATTCTATTCTAATATTTCAGAGCTTCCTTTTGATGATACCCAACAGTCTGAAGAACATACCATCGATGTCGATGGGGAAAGTAAAATCTGGAGACCCTATACCGAAATCACAACCGGACTCACTGTCCTGCCGGTTGTCAGATTTGATAATTACTCGAAATTAAGAGGCAGTAATTCTACTTTATTACGAAACAGGCAGGTGGGTAACCTTGCAGAAAACCTTTGGCGAGATATTAAATTTGGCGCCTATTTTTCATCCCGTGATGTCACAGAAAAACTCTCACTTTATGGCGGGATCCTGATGGGTCCGGGATCCATTGAATCCGAAGAAATCACAGATTTTGTATCGCCAACCAGAATTAATAATCTGGATCGTGATGTTTTCTTTGAAGCAGAATACCGGGGTATTCCATTTATAAAAAAAGGCTGGTCCCCTACCATCGTCGTTGAACTTTATAACTTAAAGAGAAACGTGAATGACGGACTCTCTATTGAAGAATTTGCGTGTACATCTTGTTTACCTTCGGATCGAAGCATTGATATACGATATTCGATGTGGGAAGCGAATCTGTTTTTGAGAAGTAAATTGAATCGTTGGAGTATGTTGGAGTTAGGTGTTGGTTATTCTCCTTATAGTGTATCTACCGAGAGTTTCTTTTCTGAGGAGTTTCAGGAGCAAATTCCCGGATCAACATCAGAATACTTTAAAGGGAGTAAATATTCTATCTCTTATGTCGCGGACTTGACCCTGCCTACTCGTCATGCAGACATCGCACCAAAGGGAGTACTCACATCATTCGCCTACCGGTTTGAACCGGGCCGTTTACTTCAGAATTTTGAAGTTAATGATGGATTATTATCGCCTGTATATTCAAGAGATTTTAACCACTCTATTGAATTTAATAATAGAGTGGGGTTTAGTCTGCTTAAAAAGACCACAGCCGTGTTGACAACCAGGGGTTTTAGCTTTTTGAATAAACCGGATGATTTCTTTTATATGGATTATACCGGTGGTCTCGTCGGGATGCGCTCCTATCCATTCTTTGCATTGGGTGGAAGACAGACATTTTTCACCAGAGCCTCTCTTTTACATCCACTTTTTACGGGTATCAACAGGCAATTTAATGCAGCCACATTTGATAAAATTTTCGCTCATCTTTTTTTCGAAGCAGGAAACGGCTGGGGTGGACCTCTGAATATAGGGGATAATATGAAGACCGGATTGGGAGCTGAGTTGAGATTTGCCATGAATACCTATTATTTATTCCCTATGAAGTTTTTCATCAATACTACCTACGGTCTGAATCGTTATCATGTAACTCTTCCGGGAGAATTTATTACAGCTAGTGGAGTTCAGACTATTGAATACGGAAGAGAATTTCTCTTCTATTTTGGCCTAACATTCGATTTTGATTTTCAATGATTAGATATACATTATTGATAATACTATTCTTATTCCCTACTGTTGTAGCATCACAGGATGTTGATAATCTTGAAGAGTTTGAAAATAAGATGGTTGATATTAATAAAGATCGATCAACTGACACTTATCACATAGTCACACCTATACTCTTAAGAGATTCAATCATTTCCCAAAATAATAATGGCTCAGGATTATCCGGATTCAAAAAGCCGGGATATCTTTTTGCAAGTTCACTGATTTTACCCGGAAGCGGTCAGCTGATTAATCAAAATCCCATACGAGCCGGTTTATATGCCGCTTTAGAAATTACTTCAATATTTATGGTTGTGGAGTACCAAAAACGCGGGCGGCGTGGAGAAAGAAATTATGAACGATTTGCAAATCAGAATTGGAGTGTCGTTCAATATGCAGAGTGGTTACTCGAATATCACGATTTTCACTCCATCTCCAATCCTTTTTTATCACAACTTCGGAATATGCTTAATGGAGTGGAGTCATCGTTTGATACGTCAATTGAATGGAATCGGGTCGACCTGGCACTGCTTCGTTCTGTTGAAAGAAATACACCCTATCTAACTACTGATAATTTTGGAGGTAATAATTTTTCTCATGTACTCCCCGCTTACGGATCACAACAATATTATGAACTGATCTCGAAATACTATCAATACCAGGCCGGATGGAGAGATTATAATAGCTTTCATGATCAATTGGGACATATCGGCGATCAATTTAACGAAAGATATTTTGTGGATCGAAATGGATTGTATGCAAGTCCGTTTTTTTATGAGGGTGTTCAAATATCACGAAAGTTTAATGATGATTTTAGAACTAGGAGAACATTTCTATCTTTGTTGATTGTTAATCATTTTATTTCCGCTTTTGATGCGTATTTTACGATATCTTTGAAACAAAATAGATTAAATGCCACTTCAACGGCTATACCGGGAAAACAGCTGATTCTCAAATACAAATTTTAATCGATTAACTATCCAATTTCGCATTCATGGAGTACTTTAAATCACTTTCCCTGAATAAAAAAATAGTAGCCATATTAGGTTCACTTTTAGTGGCAGGGATTACATTTTTACTCATACTCGATTTTTTTGTAATGCCTTACTACACCAATTATAACGAAGGTGTAACTGTACCGGACGTGACTAAAATCTCACTTGATGAAGCAGAGCAGCTACTTGAGAATAATGGATTACGACATGAAGTCTTAGACCGAAGAGCAAATTCAGTATATCCGGCAAATTACATTATTGACCAATCCCCTTCTGCCAAACAAATTGTCAAACCCAATCGGAAGATTTATCTCACAGTGAATACTGCCGTAACTCCTCAAACAGTTGTGCCTAGTGTTGTGAATATGTCTTTAAGAAATGCAGAAATTCAACTTGAGAATCATGGACTTGAGGTTGGTACCAGAAGTTATGAGTCATCACGTTTTAGAAATACGATCTTGCGACAATCAGTAGCCGCCGGAGATACCGTAAGTCGTGGTACTGTGATTAACTTAGCCGTAAGTGATGGACTCGGTTCTCGATTAGTTACAGTTCCTGATATTCAGGGAATGAGGCTTACTGAAGCAGAACGAGCCCTGAACAGTGTCGGATTAAGGGTTGGAGAAATTCGATTTCAACCCAGTTTAGAGTATGAACCTAATCGGATTATCAACTTCACTCCGGATGAGAGCGAACTGAATGAAGGTCAACCACTTCTTCTCATCGTATCGGAACGTGTAGATGCCCGTGAAGAAGTTGAGTCGGGAGCTATTATTGACGATAGTACATCAACATCCAATAATAATGGAAATTTCCAAAATGAGGACAATAAATGAACATTGATTTACCGGTTCTGGCACCATCCATTCTGGCAGCAGATTTTTCAAAACTTGGTGAGCAGATACATGAATGCCTTGATTCCGGGATTACCTGGATTCATTGCGATATCATGGATGGACACTTTGTACCAAACATCAGTTATGGCCCGTCAATTGTAAAATCCGTAAGAGGGATCGCTCCGGACGCTTTTTTGGATGTTCATCTCATGATTGAAAATCCGGATTTTTATATAGAAGACTTTGCAGATGCCGGTGCAGATTTAATCTCTGTTCACTATGAAGCATGTCCTCATCTTCATCGAACACTTCAAAATATCAGCCAAAATGGGTGCATGACAGGTGTTGTGATTAATCCTGCCACTGGTGTTGATGCCATTAAACCGGTATTGCCTATCGTGGATCTTGTATTGGTAATGAGTGTAAATCCCGGATTTGGGGGGCAGGCATTTATAGAGTCCAGTTATCAAAAAATTGAACAGCTCCGGAAAATTAAAATTGAGGAGGAGTTAAATTTTCTGATTGAGATCGATGGCGGTGTGAGTCTGAAAAACATCGATAAACTCGCAAAATCCGGTACTGAAATATTAGTCGCAGGAAGCAGTGTTTTTAAAACCGATGATATTCCCGCGCGAATAAAAGAGCTGACAGATAAAGCCGAAAAAGGGCACGTTAAACTTATATAACTTGTTATATACTATAACTTGAGAGCTAAACACGTTAACACGTTAACACGTTAACACGTAAACACGTAAACACGTAAACACTTAAACACTTAAACACTTAAACACTTAAACACTTAAACACTTAAATCTATCGAAACACCACAACAACTAACAGAAGAATCATTTTTAATCGAGGAGATTGAACCGGTCGTAATACTCGGATTCAGTGATGAGCACCTGAATCAACTCGACAGAGCATTTCCTGCTTCAAAGCTAACAGCGCGTGGAAATAAAATAAAAATTATGGGACCACTCAACGAAGTGGAAGTCATAAAAGATATTATTCAAGAGATGATTCAAATGGCAAAACGCAATAAATCACTTCATAAAAGTGATATTACCACTTTGCTAGCATTAGCGAATAAATCAGAGAAGGTAGAATCTAAGGACGGCTCCCTCCCATTTCAACAAAATACCGGCGATATCATTTTGCATACACATGCCGGAGAAGCCGTTTCAGCAAAAACACCCGGGCAGCGAAACCTCGTTAAAGCATCTGAAAATAATGATATTCTGTTTGCAATCGGTCCTGCCGGAACCGGTAAAACCTATACCTCTGTGGCACTTGCCGTTAGAGCACTGAAAGACCGAAAAGTAAAAAAGATCATACTGGCCCGACCGGCTGTTGAAGCTGGTGAGAACCTTGGTTTTTTACCGGGTGATCTAAAGGAAAAAATTGATCCCTATTTGCGTCCACTCTATGATGCATTGGAGGAAATGATTGAATTTGAAAAGCTCGATTATTATCTCTCCAAAAATATCATTGAAATCGCTCCTCTGGCCTACATGCGTGGCCGAACATTGAACAATGCGTTTGTGATCCTTGACGAAGCTCAGAACGCGACTAATATCCAGATGAAAATGTTTCTGACACGGATTGGCTTCAATAGTAGGGCAATCATCACGGGTGATATCACACAAACGGATCTGCCCAAAAAACAAGAATCCGGTTTGATATCTATTCAGACTATTCTGCAAAATATCGATGGGATCTCATTTGTTTATCTGGATCAGAGGGATGTTGTAAGGCATAAATTGGTGCGTGATATTATCGATGCCTATGAAAAATTTGAGAACAAAAAAAAGTAAGAGAAGTCGAATCAATTTAGATCCTCTTTGACTGCAGATTATGAAAGACATTACTGTTTCAGCATTATATGAGGGAACTTTTTCTGTTGGTATTGACAAAATATTCAATAAGATTGACCGGAATGACCCGCCGGCAAAAGGTGCTCTGAAATTATCCATGAATCCATTTTTAATTCAGGACCCCGAACATACCATTCTGTTCGATGTTGGCACCGGTGATCTATTAAGTGAAAAAACGTCTATAGACTCTATACTTAACAATCTATCTAAACATTCCATCACTGAACACGATATTACTGATATCTTTATAAGCCATCTCCATTTTGATCATTTCGCCGGCCTGGCCAATCGGAAAAGTGGTTATTGGGATCTTACTTTTCCTAATGCTGTGGTATGGGTTTCAGAAGGGGGTTGGGGAAAATTAAACGATTCATTAGATGATAAACCTGATGATTATCAAGAATTGGTTCATTTTTTGAATATGCGTGCAGATGTTCAATTTGTAGAAGACGGTTCCAATCCAATTCCACCAGTTACAATTGAGAAAATCGGTGGTCATACTGAGCATCACTTAGCCCTCCTTTACAAAAATGGAGATCACCGTTATTTAATGGCAGGGGACGTATTGGGTCGAAGAAGTGCGGTTAACAACAATTTTCTTGCAAAATTTGATTATAATCCCAAGCAGAGCATGGAAGCAAGAAATCGACTAATGGAATTGGCATACAATGAGAAGTATACGATAATGGCATATCATGAAACAGATTATCCACTTTTTAAATTGGTAGAATTCTCAAGTAAAGAAGGTTATACAATCGAAAATGTATGATGAAAATGCCTACTGAGATTGATGAAGTAAGATCTTATCTAATTGAGAATGGTTTTCCAAATAAAGTAGGGGCTGTCATTATTTTAGGGTCAGGATTAGGTTCTTTTGCCGATTTAATCAATAATCCCGTAAGAATTTCCTATCGTCAGATCCCAAATTTCCCTGCAACATCTGTGCAGGGGCACACCGGCGAATTGGTATCAGGAGAAGTCGCCGGTGAAAAAGTGATCGCATTTTCGGGTAGATTCCATTTTTATGAGGGACATTCTTTTTCAAAAACCGTTCTACCTGTCAGGATTGCTAAAGCATTTAATGCAGACAAGTTGATTATTTCCAATGCTGCAGGAGCTATCAATACCGAATTTAAAATCGGTGATTTGATGGTAATAAATGATCTCATCAGACCCTTTCATTCAACTTCTGCCGGTTCATCCGAAATTTTTAGATATAATTTGTATCCCATAGCAGAGAAAGTAAGTGAAATTGCTGCAGAAATCGATCTGAGTATTCAAAAGGGAACCTATCTCTATGTAACAGGACCAACCTATGAGACAAAAGCAGAAATACGGGCATTTCGTGTGTTGGGTGGGGATGTTGTAGGGATGAGCACTTCACCTGAATTGATTGAAGCTTCCAGACTTAATGTTCCGGCTGCAGCCATTTCACTGGTAACAAACATGGCAGCCGGTGTTCAAAAAGGGAAACTGGATCATTCTGAAGTTAAGTTAGCAGCTGAATCAAGAAAAGATGACTTTGCAAAACTGGTTACAGAATTGATCAGAAAACTGTAATTAAAGCAAACTTTTCTGACTGCCAAACCGATTCAGATACTGCTTCAGTTTTACCTTTTTTCGTGTACTATCACTCGTCATATATCTTAATTTCCCAAAGATTTCTCTCTCCTGCCAGGCTCTGTCGAATCGACCGAAACACCAGAAAATACCGGAATAACTATTGGGATCCCGTCCATCTATGGCGTAGGTGTTATTCATATTTATCAGATATTCTAGAGCCGTTTCGGGGTCAGGAGTCCATTCAATTACTTTTTTACCCCATAACATCCGAAGATAGTTGTGGATAATTCCCTCCTCTCTAAGTTGAGTCTGTGCAGCATTCCATATTTCATCATGGGTTTCTGAAGCAACTAACTGATCATAGGTATAGATCCATTCCCTTGGGTCATCCCTGTGATCATTCAACGTTTGCAGTGCCCAACCTGGTAAACTCTCAAAGCGATCATAATCCGGCCGGTGATGTGCAAAATGAAATCCAACCTCTCTCCATGTAATCACTTCATCCAAAAAACCATCAATATTGGGGTTCCCATTAAAAAATCCACCTGTAGAACCATTATTGTAGGTAATTTTATTGAGATCCCATCCCTTTGGCTGAAAATCCAACACTGTTTTAACAATTTCATATTCAGAAATTTTACCAAAGTGGAGCCAGGCGCTCAGTTGACTCGTTTTCTTTTCATCAGGATCATTTCTTTTCTCATCGTACTCCAATAAAGCATTTTGAACAAATTGTCCCAACATTCCCAGCGCAGCTGATCTGCCTCCATTCCAATCAATCGGTTTTACCGAGTGATCGATGTCCAACGTCAAAATAAAAGTTTTTATCTCTTTGAAAGCATCTTTTGCCATCGGCAGATTCTCAACGGTAGATCTATCTATCTCTACTTGTTGTCTATTTTTTAGTTCATCAAGCGGATCTCTAGCAGGCGGATTAGTATATGCCTCTACAAAATTCTTCTGCATGATCTTTCTGAATAGATATGCGCTGTATGGATCCTTCTCTGTAAGTCCCAGGGGTATGAGTCCGTTACTATCAACGGTGACATATTGAATGGGTAATTCTTTCGAATACGTTTCATTCCGTTGTCGCATGATAAAAACCGGATACTCATCCGTGATTAGAAGGGATGCTTTAGAAGCAAGATCAAACAGTAATTTTTTATACTGCCCCGCTTCCTGTTCAACAAACGATAAATAGTTGAGATTTTTTGAATGGGCGTAATCAGCATGTTCAGCCATTCCTTGCATCATAAATGTGTGGGTACGATCTGTTGCCCAGGGGTAATCACACGAAAATGCTTCAAGTATCAGTAGCGGCTTATCCAGTTTATTGGCCCGGTTAACCGCATATTCCAAAGCAAAATTATAATGGAAACGACGGTTTATCTGCATCCAATAGAGAACATACTCACCGTCCGGATTAGGTTTATGGCCGTTCCGTTTAAATACTCGGTGGCTATTGAAACTTTTCATACTGCATGAACCAAGTTTCTAAAAAATGAATTCCATTGGGTGGTTTAGGGGGAGCAAGGTTCAGGGGGCAAGGCACAAGGTTCACACTATTACCGTCATCCTGAATTTATTTCAGGATCTCAGGGCAGGAGATCCTGATCTGCACAAGGATGTCGGAAGGGATTTATTCCCGCCCTCTGCCTAAAAACTAAGCCATCTCTTTTTGTTTCTGCGCTCTCTTGCGATCATTTGGATCCAAGTAGAGTTTCCGAATACGTAAACTTTTTGGTGTTACTTCAAGTAGTTCATCCGTATCCAAAAATTCGATACACTGTTCCAGACTCATTTTTTTAGCTTGTGAAATTTTCACGGAGTCAGATGTCTGAGTCGCACGATGGTTTGTCAGGTTTTTCCTTTTTACCACGTTAACGACCATATCATCAGAGCGTTTATTAATCCCTACAACTTGTCCCATATAGACAGGGTCACCCGGCTCGCTAATGAACTGTCCACGATCTTGCAGGCCTTCCAGCGCATACGGAGTCACGTCTCCCTGTTCCAATGCGATCAGTGCACCCCTGGTTCGCCCTGCGATCTCACCTGCATAGGGCTCATATGCAAAAAACTGCTGATGCATAATTCCTGTACCGCGGGTTTCAGTCATCATTTCACCTCTAAAACCGATCAATCCACGAGATGGTACTTTAAACTCAATCCGGTTGTTCTCACCTTCAGTAACCATAGAGGTCATTATTCCTTTTCTCTTCTGAAGGTTATCAATCACCTTGTTACTGTAATCATTGTGAACATCGACTACGACTTCCTCAAAAGGTTCGTGAACCTTTCCATCAACCTCACGCAAAAGTACTTCGGGTCGTGATACTGAGAATTCAAATCCCTCTCTCCTCATCGTCTCGATTAAAATCGATAACTGTAATTCTCCCCGTCCGGCCACTTTAAAAATATCAGGGTTGTCTGTTGCACTCACCTTGATTGATACATTGGTTCGAATTTCTCTATTCAGACGGTCTTTAATCATATTTGATGTTACATAGTCACCCTCTTTTCCTGCAAATGGAGAGTTATTGACTCTGAAATACATAGCCATGGTCGGCTGATCAATATCGTAATACTCAATCGGAGTGGGATCGGAGATATCCGTTAACGTATCACCGATCTCGACGGCATCATACCCGGCCATCGCAAAAATATCCCCTGCCAAAGCCTGATCTACCGGTTCTCTATTCAAACCATTAAAAGTGAAAAGTTTTGTTGCTTTCCCCTTCATTTTTTGTTTCCCTTTTCGGTCAACCAATACAATCTCCTGATTGGTTACGATCGTACCCTGCTCAACACGGCCAACAGCTATTCTACCTACATAATCATTCCAATCCACATTACTGACTAACATCTTGAAGGATGCATCCGGATTCTGTTCCGGAGGCGGTATGTGGTCGATAATTTTTTTGAAGAGTGGTTTCAAGCTGTCACTTTCATCACTCAGATGTTCTTTTGCCATCCCTTGAATACCGATTGCGTAAAGAACCGGGAAATCTAACTGATCATTATCCGCGTCCAGAGTTACAAATAGATCGAATATTTCATTAAGTACAGCATCAGGCCGGGCATCACCCCTATCAATTTTATTAATGAGAACAATGGGTCTGTATCCCAATTCCAATGATTTTCTCAATACAAATTTTGTTTGAGGTAAGGGGCCTTCGGCAGCATCCACAAGAAGAATTACACCATTTACCATTTTCAATATACGCTCTACTTCACCACCAAAATCGGCGTGACCCGGGGTGTCTACAATGTTGATCTTAGTTCCTTCCCACAATACAGCTGTATTTTTGGAACTGATGGTAATTCCCCTCTCTTTTTCAAGATCACCTGAATCCATGACCCTTTCGGCTACTTGTTGATTCTCTCTGAATGTACCGCTCTGTTTAAGCATTTGGTCGACCAGCGTAGTTTTTCCGTGGTCAACATGGGCGATTATTGCGATATTTCTTATATCTTGTATCATATTAATTTGTAAAGTAAGTTCATCAAATAATTGTGAACCATTTAAAGGATTAAAAATCGAAAAATGGATAGCCTTAAATATACAGTTTATTTCAATTAGTTATTAGCTTATTGAACATATTTACGGATATTCAGGCTTTTAGATGAGAGTGTAACCATGAAATACAAAATTGATTTTAATTAGGCAGTGGTATTTGCGGTCATGACTCTAATCCGGATGTTATTAGAACGATTTTCCGGGTTACATAGTACCCATATCGATCAACATTACATCTATACAAACCTTATTGCAGTTCCCTCCATAGCTATCTCCTACTTTGCAATTCGTGAAATAAGAGAAACTACATTGATGATCTCACATCACATATACCCAATCATAAAATAAATGTATGAGTATACTTCACCATAAAGGTTCGAAACCGGCTACGAGGCATTTCCGGTAACATATAAGGGCGAGTATTAGTGTTTAGATCTTCATTATATACGACCCAAAGATCATTACCTTCACTAAAGTTATATCGAAATCTTGCATTCGTAGAGAACGAGTCCGAAACACTATTGTATTGCAGAAACAGATTTGTAGATACCTGAGTGTTAAAAGGTATTCCCAATCTCAATCGTGCCAAATGAGATGTGAATTGTTGATCACGATCTGCAAAATCCACATATACAAAATTGTAAGAACCTCCCAGTTCCAGGTGTGGCGACACATTCCAACTGGGCTGTAGTGAAATAGTTACCCCATCACCGTCATAAAACTCTCCTATTTCTGCATTTGCTGACATTCGAAACAAGCCGGCCCTCGACATTGAGTATGATCCTCTTAACTGATAAAACGTATAATCACCGGCAGAAATCACTGTTTCCTGATCGAGATTAAATGAGGTAAGCAGATTTTCTTGTGTCATTCTTAAGCTGAGTGAGCCTTGGTTACCTGATTTTAGAAAGTAGTTCCACCCTGATTCGACCTGAACGGTTTCAATTTCCCAGCCGACATTCCGGTAAAATAATTCTCCTTCAAGCAAAACACTATTTGATATAAACCGTGATTCATCATCATGACGATGCGTATATGAAAACTCCTGGCTAATTTGAGTAAAATCTGTTCGTTGAATGAATCCCATACCCGGATTATAGTCAGGACCTGACCAAACAAAGCCGGTTTCATAACCAAATCCGTCCTGCAACCTTCTTTCAAACTCTGCTGAGAATCTTCCGCTTTCGGATGGACTAGAACTGCGTTGAAATCCTTCTGTTTCATCAAATGTATGAGCCCATTGAAATGTCAGATAGTCGTCGCCATAGAGACGAAAAGAGCCATCCACACCGTAAGCCAAATTATATTGGCCATCAACATCAATACGGCTGGTTCCAATTAATCCTGCATAAGAATATGGGTTCAATACCTGCCGACGGAGTCGTATAGCACCAAAGTTCTCAGCAGCTTGATTACCCTGCCTATCCGTTTGCATATTCAGAAAACCTACATCCCAGTCCCCTACTTTCCCAACAATTCTTGCACCTCCCAATATTCTAACCATCTCCCCATCATTGGTCAATCCAATTCTCCTGCTGTGAAATAGTCGGCTTTGTCCTCCGGTTCGAAATTCAAACAAACCGGCCCTCTCCTGGAAAAACTGCCTTTTTTCAGGGAAAAAAAGTGAAAAACGACTCAAATTAACTTGCTGATCGTCTGCTTCAACTTGAGCAAAGTCCGTATTTACAGTGAGATCTAATGTGAGATTATTTGTCAATCCATATTTCACATCCAAACCTGCTTCAGTCATTCTGTTATTATTGAATGTATAACCTGAACCGTCTCCAAGTGGCTCACTCAATCTCTCGATTCCACCTAAAGCATAGGGTCTTATGTAAATCGGACGATGACTTTCAACACCTTCCAAAACAATTTTTTGCATTCGAGATGGTTTTAGATATGCGAAATTTGTGTTGGGTTCAATCGCTGGGAATATTGCTCTTTCAGTCTTTCTCACTATAATTCGATGGAGTGATATGCCCATAACCACCTTTCCGTTTTCGTCTTGAAATCTTAAACTCGAAAATGGAATTCTCATTTCCGCAAACCACCCCTCATCATTTACCGTCACCGCTGTATCCCAAAATGTGTTGAAATCAGCATTTAACCAAGAGCCTACAGACCCTGTCGCATCATTGGATATAGCAACATCCCTTCGGATGCCATTTGGATTTGTGGAAAATATCATTGCATTTTCATTGTCATTGAACGTGTCAATCATCACTTCAAAATAATCATCACTACCAAAGCGATCCCTGATCAGTACATTTCCACGTATCCCCTCCGGATTTGAATCATAAGCCCGCATCGCAAAATAGATGTACTCATCATCATAAGCTGCCATCATGACGGTTCTCTCCGTAGGTTCAGCCCCAAATATAGGCTCATGTATCACCATTGGAAATGGTTCCACATTTTCCCAGGCAAATTCATTACTCATCCCATCCATTGTTATGGGTTCGGTAATTCGGGTAATTGGAATGGCCTCTTGCGATTGTGATATTGCTGTCTGAGGTATAATCAGTAATAGAAGTCCAAATGCTTTTAAAATTTTCATAACATTCAGATAAAAATATATTTAAACAGTTGCAAGAGATCCGATTCAGATCAGTGAAGGAAAACCGTTGTTAACTGAATGACAAATATCTTTCTCCATCAAAATCTTGATATATCAGTTATTTAACGATCTCATTAATCAAGTGTAAATTCGGACTCTATATATTATTTTACATTTAATCAGATTTAATTATCCGATCAAAAGTACTAGAAGATTATCTATTTTATGATAGTAAAGGTTCAGATCATCAAAGCAGACACTCTTAAACTTAAAGTAATTAATTAAAAACACTTTCAATCCATGGATTTAAAAATAGCTAATCAACGGTTTATTATTTGTGGTGCAAGCAGCGGGTTTGGTCATGCAATTGCTAAACAACTACTTATTGAAGGCGCTTCAGTCGTAATCGTTGCTCGCAGAGGTGATCAACTGAGAGAGCAGTTTCATCACTTCAATGAGAAAGTAGAAATAATCGAAGGCAGTCTAATCTATAGTGAAACATTGGATCAAATTGAAAAGAGTGCTAAAAATAATACGATTCATGGAATAGTTTTTAATGCAGGTGGACCACCCACGGGTACACCACTTCAGACAGATATGAAGGATTGGGATTCTGCCTGGCAATTGGTCATGCGTTGGAAAATTGATCTCGCACTACGTATTGCTCCTATACTGAAAGAATCAGGGTATGGACGTATGGTATTTATTGAGAGTCAGACTGTAAAACAGCCCCTGCCTACGTTGGTTTTGAGCAATGCCTTCCGTGCCGGAATAGCCGGATTTGCCAAATCCCTTGCACTTGAAATCGCTGATAGTGGAGTAACGGTTAATCTGTTAGCTCCCGGTTCTCATGAAACTCCTGCTATTGAAAGAGTTATAAAAAACAATAGTAGTATAAAAGGGATACCCTTTGAACAGGCAAAAGCGGAACTTGTGTCGAATATCCCGGTAGGTAGAATGGGAACTGCAGAAGAGTTTGCATCATTGGCTACCTGGTTACTCTCACCACACAGTGGGTATGTAACTGGGCAAACCATTAGTCATGATGGTGGAATTGTATCAGGGCTGTTCGGATAATACAGTTCATTCGACAGCTGAACCCATCAGAATAACAAAAGTATCACAATTTATGGCCTGGATACAGAAAGAAATTCAACTTCCCGCCAAAACACGCGGATTTCATCTCATCACAACTGAAATATTGAATCGGATCCCGGAAATAGCCTCCTTAAAAACCGGTTTGGCTCACATTCATATTAAACATACCAGCGCAGGATTAACTATCAATGAAAATGCAGATCCATCCGTACGTCGGGATTTTGAGACACACTTTAACCGAATGGTACCTGAAGATCCTTCGCTCTTTGAACACAACTATGAAGGGAATGATGATATGACTTCACATTTGAAAAGCTCCATACTTGGTCATTCAGTCACAATACCAGTAACCAAGGGGCAGTTTAATCTAGGCACATGGCAGGGGATTTATTTGTGTGAACACCGCAATCATGCCCGTTCCAGGAAACTGGTTGTAACCGTTATGGGTGAATAATTATTCAATAGAATCAAACATTATATGAAGAATTTAAAAATTGCCACCGCTCAGTTTGAACACACGAGTAAAGACAAAAAAAGCAATTTGTCTGAGATGAGGCATATCTGTGGAAAATCAGCAGAAGATGGAGCCCGTGTTGTTGTTTTTCATGAGTGTTGTATAAGCGGTTATACCACTGCTAAATCACTGACTAAAAACGAATTGCTTGATCTTGCTGAATTTATTCCAGATGGCCCCTCTGTACATACACTCAGGGATATTGCGGAGGAGTATGATATCACCATCTTGGCCGGCCTATTTGAAAAAGATCTCAACGACCATGTTTACAACTCATATATTGCTGTAAATAAGGATGGTGTATTGGCAAAGCATCGGAAATTACATCCGTTTATCAGCGAATATTTGTCAGCCGGTGATAAATACACTCTTTTTGAGTTGAATGGCTGGACATGTGGGATATTGATCTGTTATGATAATAACGTCATTGAGAATGTTAGGGCTACC
>JAGXIS010000117.1 GCA_024635465.1 Bacteroidota bacterium
ATTATCTTTTTCATTGAGATGTTGATTGTAATTTTTCCATGTTAATCGATATTAGGTTAGTGTGTATGAAAAATCAACGATTCGATTGAATATAATCTAATTATCCTAAAATACTTTTTTTGATTTTATCGAGAATCTATATTAGTTGCATCCTAAGATTCATTGGATGATCAAGAATATAAATACTTGTCAGGCAAAAGTTTGAAGCCTGTATTGAAAGATGAGAATCCTGGCGTTACTCGTACGGTAAACTAACGCCAGCTCGAAAGACGATTGGTGGACTTAGTGGGAGCGATTGCGACAAATAAATCTTCTAAAACCTAAAAAATATTGGGGGTTTAACTCCTCTGATCCATATCAATAAATTCACGCTTGTTTTTGCCGGTGTAAATTTGGCGTGGGCGTGTAATGGGTTGCTTCTCCTCTGTCATCTCTTTCCAGTTGGCTATCCAACCCGGCATTCTTCCCAGGGCAAACATCACAGTAAACATCTCTGTTGGGATTCCCATAGCGCGATAGAGTAATCCGGAATAATAATCCACGTTGGGATACAATTTTTTCTCGATGAAATAATCGTCGTTTAAAGCAAATTCTTCGAGTTGTTTGGCGATATCAAGTAATGGATCATTCACTTTTAGATCTTCAAATACATCATCGGCTGCTTTTTTGATGATGGTAGCCCGTGGGTCAAAATTTTTATAGACTCTGTGACCAAATCCCATCAATCGCTGTCCCGATTCCTTATCTTTAAATCGATCGAGCCACTTATCAACATTTTGTTTGCTGGCACCGCCATCATCATATATTTCTTGAAGCATTTCAATAACAGCCTGGTTTGCCCCACCGTGAAGGGGTCCCCAAAGCGCCATGACACCTGCTGATGCTGCAGCATACAAATTAGCCTGAGATGAACCCACAACCCGTACTGTTGATGTTGAACAATTTTGCTCATGATCGGCATGAAGTATCAGTAGTTTATTTAGTGCAGATACGGTTTTGTCATTCAAATCATATTCTTCAGTAGGCATCCCAAACATCATATATAATAGATTGGCACTGTAGTTGAGCCTGTTTTGTGGGTACATTACCGGATGTCCTATACTGTTTTTATATGACCAGGCTGCGATGGTTGCACTTTTTGCAAGAAGCCTGTGAATAGTCCTATCAATATCATTCTGATTCTGATCAGGATTTAGGACATCAGGATAGAAGGATGATAAGGCTCCAATCATTGAGCCCAATACCCCCATCGGATGTGCTCTTTGTGGGTATCCCTCAAAAAACTTTTTCATGTCCTCATGAATCAGCGTATGATTGGTTACTGCATGATCAAAATCTTCGTATTGATTCGATGTAGGAAGTTCTCCATATATTAACAAGTAAGCTACCTCCAAAAATGAAGCCCGTTCAGCTAACTGTTCAATTGGATATCCCCTGTAGCGAAGTACCCCCTCCTCTCCGTCTAAAAATGTAATTTCACTTTTGGTAACAGCAGTGTTTTTTAATCCATAGTCGAGTGTTACATATCCGGTTTCATTTCTTAATGATCCTATGTCAAAAGCTTTTTCACCCTCTGTCCCTGTTATCTCTTCTAACGTAATTGATGTTGAATTTAGTTTTATTTCAGCCACTGTAGCTCCTTGCCTTAGATTTGATTGTCTTTTTCTTTGAACTTACAAATATTTAGGATAAAAAGGTATTTATATCATATTTAGAATTTTTAAGATATCAATTGTCCCCTGCCCCATCAAACTTCACCTATTAAAAATTAGTTACCCGTTTACTCACACATTTTAATATACGAGCTATCCAAATCGAGGATAAACTCTGTGCATTTTTTAACTGGACTTCTAACATTTATGAAGTCAATTTAATCTGTATCACAAAACAAGAGTTATTCTTCCAAGAAAAATGGAATGATATTGCCTTTCAAAACATTATTTCTATAAGTCATTGAATACCAATTATTTCAGGACTTAATTTAATTTACTTACTATAATTTTCATACTAAATATTTTTAAACAGTTATGGATAACAAAGTAGCACTTTTGGGTTGGAGTCATCAGGCAATTGAAAGCATGCAAAAAATGGGGCGACCATTTGTGATTGTAAGTTTTCCGGAATTTGAACAAACAGCTATCGATAATGATATCCCTTTTGTAGGATGGAATTTTAATGAGTGGAATGAACAATCAAACAGTCTACAGTTAAAGGAACTTTTGGATAAACACAACACTGATTTTGCAGTCCCACTATTTGAAGAAACCGTGGAGTGGGCCGGTGCGTTAAATTCAATTTTTCGGGACGATCCACGACTATTAAATCGTGCATACTTGTTCCGAAATAAAGCCATTATGAAACGGAAAGCACTTCTTGCAGGCCTAAGAGTAGGATTGTTTGAAGAAGTGTACTCCAAACAAGGTGTCCATGATTTTATGGATCGACTCAATGAAGCTAATCTTCAGCTTACCGGTGAAGAGGATGCATGGGTTCACCTAAAGCCATTCAGTGCAGCAGGAACCGTAGGACATAAGCTATTACGCAACAAAATTGATATTGATCATAAAGTAATAGATAAAGATTTCCCTTGCATGGTAGAGAGCCACCTACCGGGTAAAGAGTTTTCCTGCGAGGCTTTCATCCACAACGGTAAAATCAGGTTTTTAAATATTACTGAATATGTGAAGCTTGGATATTCAAATTTTGTACCTGCAGGTCCCGATCTGGAAGCAAAACGTCCAATTATTCGAGAAGCTATGGAGCGTCTGGTAAAATCTTTTGGAATTGAGTACGGCATGATCCATCCCGAATGGTTTTTAACCGAAGATAATACACTCAATTTCGGTGAAGTAGCTTGCCGTATTCCAGGCGGACATATTTTTGAATTGATTGAGAAGGCTCATGGATTTGATCCTATACAAGCACTGGTACTTTGCAGTGATCCCTCAGCTTCGGATGAAGAGATAGAAAACTTTTTCCCGAAATACAACACTAAGGACGATCAGGAGTATGCGGGCAGCGTAATGGTATATCCCAAACCGGGGCACATTACAAAACTTCAGATACCTGACGAACTGAAGGAGGATTCTTTCTTTGAGGATCACACTCTCTATGCACCATCCGAACACAAAGTATCTGACCAGCGTGAAGGATTTGGCAATCACTATGGAACCGTCTTTTTTAATGGTGATGATCCGGATAGAATGCGTGAACTGTTACGTCACTACCAAGACGTTGATTTTTATGCTTAATGAGAGGTCTACCCTATCTTGAAAGACAGTTTCAATAAAACATCTGATTAAATGTCACTTTCAACATGGGGTTATCCTTCACTACATTTAGACACATCGACAGATTATAAATCATAACCCAGTAAAGAGTATATAATTGATAAGAAGCAGTAACCCATTACCGAAAGGTGTTGTAAATAAATACAACGAAACACTTGAAAACTTCAGAGATGCAACACCTCTGCTTTCAGAGAATCATAAAAAAAAGTTATTGAGCAGCCTCGATCTGTTAACCGATTCCAAAGTTGGGATACAGTTTCTGTATGATCACATACAAGAACTTACGGAAGCCGGTATTTTTAGAGATACGATGTGGGATGATCCTGCACGTCTGGTACCGGCACTGGTTGGGGGAACACTGAAGGCGGGGGATCAAACAACTATAGTAGAGGTGATAAGTGAACTGCGCATGCTAGCTATTATGAATGGAAGCATTACACATAAGAAATTCTCTGCAGGAAAAGCCCGATTATATCTGGAGGAAACTCTAGTAAGTAACCTTGACCTCATTTTCCCTTCAGGTTCGGAAGAGACACGTTCCATTGACGAGAATACATTAAAGAAAATTCGTGTATTGTTTGATTTTCTTACCGATCAGATATCGGTAAGCAGAATAAAAGGTAAACTTGCTAAAGAGATTGAACTGATCTGCGCTCAAAGGCCTGTGGTAACCGACAGAGTCCTTGAAATTATCAAAACTGTAAAAAATGAGATTGAACTCTCTTCAGAAAATGGTGATGATCGGAGGTTGGACTACTATGTAAATGCTGTATATACACCCTCTAAAAAAGCCGGGGAGCTTGATCCGGATGATTACAAAAAATTTCTGGATCAGGCTAAACGTAAAGAAATTATAAATGAGTGTGAAGATCTTGCAGAAACAATGCATGATACGGGGTTGTCAGTAGAGTATCATGCTATCCTGTTAAGGCATGTGGCAAGGGAAGTCGGCTTGATAAAAATGGCCCTTGGCCTGGATAATGTGGGAAAAGCTGAACTGGACAAACATAAGAAGTTCGTGAGTGAACTCATTCTGAAAGTAATTCATCCCGAGACGGCTCGGTCTTGTTTCGGGTTGGCTAAACTGTTAGAGCGTTCACTTCTATCCCATCAACCCGTAAAAAATGGACTGCAAAGGATTATGGGTTTAAGTTTAAACAGTGTTGTCGCGGCTAACATCAGAAAATCCAGACAAAACAGCACTCTTGACCCTAAACATATTTTAACGGCAGATTGTCTGGGAATTCTTGGACAGCCTCTCGGGGTTGGTCAGGGTTGGAATCCTACGTGTCAATCAGCAAGAGGGATCAGTCTTTGGAGCAGCCATGCACCGGGCAAGCTTTTACGTATGGTAGAAAGTGCAGCTAAATCAAACAGCTTATGGATGAGATTTGAAGGTAATGTGATCAAATCTGAAGAACTTATTTTGGGATTGGTTAAAGAGTTGGACTACAATCTGGACGCTGTTTCCGTTGTATTAGTACCTCATCTCGATAAAATTTATAACGAGATGATGCGAAGGGCATCCAACCGTGCCGATGATCCCCATAAATGGGTTAACCCTGCCATGTATGGGCATTGGATTCCAACCGGATTTATTTCGACATATGATTATTTAACAAACTCGATTAAAGATTACGAAAAGTTTATAAGAACTTTTTATATCACTCACCACCCTGAATACAATGGTGGAAACGATCTGGCTTATCCAAATCCGGTCGGTATATTTTTGACCTCCTCTACCGGTAAATTGATTGGTTTTCATGCTGTTTCAATTTTGCGGGTTCGAAAAGTTAAAGGGCAGGTACGCGTATATATTTTAAATCCCAATAATGAAGGTCGCCAGCGCTGGCAGGATAACATGCGCCCTACCGTGGCTGGAAATGGTGAGAGAGCCGGCGAATCATCACTGCCGTTTTATCAATTTGCCTCCCGGCTTTATGCTTTCCACTTCAATCAGTCTGACTTAGATGATCTACGTAAAGTAGACTCTGATGAGATCGAGAAGGTAACCGAATTGGCAAAAACCAGCTGGGGAGAATCATACCGGTGGATGGATCCGGCAGGGTTTTTGGTTTAATTAAAAGTGTTATCTAAAATTCCTCTTATATCTTGATTGGATCACTGCAATGACAGAATGCCCTGCAGATTATATCATCTTATGTTAAACAACTATAACCAAATTTATGCTCAAACATATGGTTCGTCACTCATCTAGAATTGAACTGAGTCAGGCAGCACTAAGACAGAATATTAATTTTATCCGGAAGAAGATTGGTCCTGATGTGATCTTTTCATCTGTTGTAAAGGCAGATGCTTTTGGTCATGGAATCGGCACATTTGTGCCAATGGCCGAGAATGTCGGGGTGAGACATTTTTCAGTTGCATCCAGCTATGAAGCATGGGAAGTGAGTGAAGCCCGGACGAAAGAGAGTTCTATTATGATAATGGGTATTTTGTATGATGACGATCTGGACTGGGTAATCGGTAATGAGGTAGAATTTTTTGTTTTTGATTTACAGCGCTTGAATAAAGC
>JAGXIS010000118.1 GCA_024635465.1 Bacteroidota bacterium
CAATAGAACACCCTTTGATCTTGTTGAAGCTGAACAAGAATTGGTGGGTGGTTTCCATACTGAATACAGCTCTATGAAATTTGGAATGTTCTTTCTGGCTGAGTATATGCACGTAGTGATCAACTCGATGCTGATAGTCACCTTTTTCTTTGGAAGCTACCACCTGCCATTTGCAGGATACTGGTTACCGGAACTCTCACCTCTTTTGAAAGGAATTCTTGATATCTCCGTATTTGTCGGAAAAACGGCATTCTTCGTATTCTTCTTTATTTGGGTTCGATGGACAATTCCAAGATTCAAGTATAATCAGGTAATGAAACTTGGTTGGTCTCGACTGCTTCCGATCAGTATTATAAACTTCCTGGTAATTGCGGCCGTCTTATTCTTTTTCTTTAACGGGTAATTAAAGATTTAATCGGCCTGACTCAGATCAGGCTCTGTTTGCAACAGTGTCTTTATCACTGCTTTAACAAAAGTAAATGCTTATAAACTCTCCTAATATGCTTTGATGATGGTGAGTACTCCCAAGATTATTTCTAAAGAATCAATCTTGTCCTTCTTCTGAAATAATATTTAAAGCCATTTCACGAGCTCTCTCCTTAATTTCTTCGTTGTAATTAGCCGCTACATTTAAATCCAGAAACCTATCCATAGTGAAGTTAGATTGATCTATTTCGGATTCAATTTTTCCATCTACTTCCTCTTCAACAACTGTAATTCTCTCTTTAGCTTTTTCAAATTTCTCAAGATCTGACCCACTGAAACTACTATCGTCGACTGAAAAACGCATATTTAATGCATTTGAAATTGAATTATAACTGTCCGTCGATAAATCTTCATCTCTAATAATCTCAATAATCTTTTGCTGAGCTTCTGCCTGGATTTTTCCAAACTCCATATTTAGCAAAACGAATTCTCTCAACTCAGCATCAGAAACTTCTGTTTCAGCCATCGAACCCTCACTAAAAAACGGATTTTCAATAGGCTGTTCAGCAACCATCTTCTCCTGTTGCTCTCTGATTAATTCATCATCATTATTATCGCAAGAAACCAATAGTCCCAGACAAAGTATTATTATAAGCTTCTTCATAATTTTACAGCGTTAATAATGATTTTAAATTACTTGATTATTGAATTTAATTTGAAAACTTAATCTACACTCAATCCTCTTCTGGTTACCAGATGAGTTACATCCGGTTCCCCACCGCGATATTGTCTGTATAGCGTCATAGCGTCTTCACTTCCACCTCTGGAAAGTATATTAGCCCGATAATGATCCCCATTTTCACGAGTCAACCCTCCGGCCTCTCTCATGAATGCAAAGGCATCTGCAGCTAATATTTCGCTCCATATATATGCATAGTAATTCGCTGAGTAACCTCCGGAGAAAATATGCGAAAAATAGGGTGATTTATATCTTGGTGGAACGACATGCCAATCCAGGTTGTGTTTCTCTAACGATTCATCCTCAAAAGCTTCTACATCGGTAGGAATTTTATTACTTGCCAATAGATGCCACTCCATGTCTACCAACGTAGCACCCAAATATTCATAGGTGTCAAATCCTTGATTAAAATCTCTGGCTGCTATCACTCGATCCAAAAGGTCCTGTGGTATCTGTTCCCCTGTCTCATGATGAATGGCATAATTTTGTAACACCTCTGGATGAATTGCCCAATCCTCTTCAAATGTAGATGGAAATTCAACATAATCTCTGGGAACAGAGGTTCCTGAATGAGAAGGATACTCTACATCTGAAAAAAGTCCATGTACGGCATGACCCATCTCATGAAACATAGTGGTTACATTGCTAAAACTGATCAATGCCGGCTCTCCTTCTGCAGGTGGAGTAATATTCAATACATTCACAATTACCGGTTGTTGTCCAAGCAAATGAGACTGCGAAACAAATGAATTCATCCATGCACCCCCTCGTTTCGAATCGCGACTAAAATAATCTGCATAAAAAAGTCCCAGTTGAGATCCGTCATGGTCATAAACATTAAATGTTCGAACTTCCGGATGGTACAAAGGAAGATCAAATCTCTCTTCAAACGAAATGCCATACAGTCGATTCATTGCATAAAATACACCATCTTCTAATACTCGGTTCAATTCAAAGTAGGGTCTGACTTCAGAATCATCAATATCATATTCTGCCTTTCGAACTTTTTCAGCATAATACTCCCAATCCCACGCTTGTAGTTCGTCATCAATACCATCTTCTCGCATCATTTGTGTAATCAACTCCGCCTCAGCTTCCGTATTTGAAACCACAGCCGGTATCAGATCACTAAGCATAGAAAGTACATTATCCGGTGATTGTGCCGTTTGAGGTTCAAGTGCAAATAATGCATAATTATCATAACCAAGAAGCTCCGCACGTTCAGCTCTCAGCTCAGCCAATTCAAGCACGATGGGTCTGTTGTCGATGCCCCCGTCCTCACCAATTCCACGGTTCGCAGATGCTTCCCACACTTCTCTCCGAAGTTGACGGTCATTTAAACTCGATAATATGGGAACCCTTGTCGTGTTTGAAATATTCAAAAGATACATTCCTTCATGTCCTCTCTTCTCTGCTGCTTCTTGTGCAGCAGCAATTCGATCTGCACTTAAACCATCCAGTCGATCAACATCTTCGATTACAACTGCCCGCTCTCTGGTTAAGGCTAATAGATTCTCCTGAAACTGTGTCGTTAATGAAGATATCCTCTCATTTATCTCCCTCATTCTGGACTGTTCATCATCCGTCAGCATCGCCCCTGCCCTGACAAAATTCCGATGTGTGTCCTCAATCAATTTTATTGATGCGTTATCCAAATTGAGCTCATCTTTTCTCTCATATAGAATTACTACTCGTTCAAAAAGATCCTGATTCAACCATATATTATCGGAGTGAGCTGCAAATAAAGGTGCGAATTCAGACTGTAATTGTTGAATTTGTTCATTGGTATGTGCAGATGAAAGGTTCGAAAAAACACTTCTTGTTCGGTTTAAAAGTTCACCTGATCTCTCCATCGCTATGATGGTATTATCGAAGGTAGGATCTTCTGAATTAGATGCGATCTCTTCAATTTCTTCAAGCTGATATTCCATACCATCCAAAAATGCATCCCTAAAATGGTCATTTTCAATTGCATCAAAATCCGGCGCTTCAAAGGGTAGTGAACTGGCTGAATAGAATGGGTTATCTGATGTCCGACTTGGGTTTTTACATGCTGTCATAATAATAATAAGTCCAAAAAGTATAAGTGATAACTGTTTCATTTTTCCTCTATTTATGTAGATCGATTTCTTATTAATCAATTAACAATCAAGAAACCGGAATATCTGTTTACTCTTCCGGGTAAATTGATTTTTTAGCTGCTAACAGCGTGTTTTTCATCAGCATGGCTACTGTCATTGGTCCCACTCCTCCCGGAACGGGTGTAATCCAGCTAGCTTTATTTTTAAGTCCATTAAAATCACAATCCCCTACCAATTTATAACCTTTTTCTGTGGTTTCATCTGCTATCCGATTGATTCCGACATCAATAATCACCGCACCTTCTTTCACCATTTCAGCTTTGATCAGATTGGGCTGTCCGGCTGCTACCACAAGTATATCTGCCCCAATGGTATGTTGAGTCAGGTCTTTTGTGTACTTATGGCAGATGGTAGTTGTTGCTTTACCCTCAGAGTTCTCGCGAGATAACATGGTGGCCATTGGAGATCCTACGATATTACTCGCCCCAACAACAACAGCGTGTTTACTTTTTACCGGAATGCTGTAGTAACGGAAAAGTTCAAAAATACCGGCCGGTGTACACGATTTAAATGTTGGCTGATCAACCGTTAATCTACCTACATTCATCGGATGAAACCCATCCACATCTTTTTTATGATCGATACTCTCAATCACATCATGAGATGATAGATGAAGCGGAAGTGGAAGTTGAACTAAAATCCCATCTATCGAATCATCATTATTAAAGGATCGTATAGTAGATTTTAGTTCTTTGGCTGATACCGTATCCGATAAATGTGTCGTATCCGTATCTATTCCAACTCTCTTACACGCTCTGGTTTTAGCACCAATGTAGGTCGTTGAGGCCGGATCCGTTCCGACTTGCACAACTTTTAAAAAAGGTCGTCTGTTACCCGCTCCCACCCATTTTTCGACGTCATCACGTATGAGATCCATCGTAATTTCTGATACCTTCTTTCCATCAATTATTTTTGCAGACACAGTATTTTTTTTATCTAAATTAACTCTTTGATTACACCTAATTTACTAACTCCTTACACCCTAATCCACATTCGGAATTCTATTCTACCTTTCAATACCATATTTCTTCATTTTTGTATAAATATGGCTTCTTTGGATTCCAATTGCCTCTGCAGTTGATGATATATTCCAATCATACTTTTCGAGTTTTTTTAATAAGAACAACTTCTCAGCCTCTTCTTTATAGTCATGAAATGACTCCGTGTTATCAATCGTCAACCCCAATTGATTTTTGTTTTTTCCCTTTGAGAAAGTTAAACGCTCTATGTCTGAAGCAGATATCTGCTCATCCGTAGACAACAATGCAACCCTTTCAACAATGTTTTGAAGTTCTCTGATATTACCGGGCCATTCCATCTTTTTCATTGTTTCCAAAGCATCATCAGAAAATGATTTCCCTGAAAATATGATCTCTTTTTCCGACAACTTATCAAGATACCATTGGGCTAAAATTGTTATATCCTCACGTCTGTCACGTAGTGGCGGTAATTGAATTGGTATTACATTTAACCTATGAAAAAGATCTTCCCGAAAATTACCCTCTTGAATTTCATCTTGAAGATCCTTGTTCGTAGCCGCCAAAATCCTTACATCTATATCGATACGCTCATTTCCACCAACTCTTACAATTCGATTTTCCTGGAGTGCCCTCAAAACCTTTGCTTGTGAATCTGCTGACATATCACCGATCTCATCTAAAAAAAGCGTCCCTCCATCTGCCTGTTCAAACTTTCCAATTCGTTGAGCGGATGCACCTGTAAAGGCCCCTTTTTCGTGTCCAAATAATTCACTCTCCAACAAATCGGCCGGAATTG
>JAGXIS010000119.1 GCA_024635465.1 Bacteroidota bacterium
ACAAGGACTACAACTCGATTGCAATAAAGACGCTGCGTCCTTGCCTGTTAACACGTAATAAAGCTGCATCCGTTCCCTCTTCTATTAAACTACGGATGGCGCCGTAAAATTCATTAGGTGTAGTAACCTGTTGACCGGCAACCTGGGAAATGACATCACCCCGGCGCAGCCCCTGACGATACGCTCTGCTGGTCTGTGATATCGCTGAAACTACTGCACCCTGAACTGAAGAATCAAGATTCAACTGCCCTCTGATTGCGTCTGTAAGCTCATCCACCTCAAAACCTAGTGTTTCTGTTAAATCTTCCATCTCGTCATTGTCCATCGACTCTGCAATGCCTTCCAAATCACGTTCTGCCAATTCAACCTCAACAGACATACTTTCACCATCACGGAAAATACCCAATGTGATCTCTGTCCCAGGTGAGCTGTTACCTATTTGCAAACTGAAATCTCTATAACTTGTTACTGGTTTACCATTCAAGGAAAGAATCACATCACCTGACATCAAACCTGCATTTTCAGCAGGGGTGTCCGGTACAACTTCACCGATTACAAATCCTCTTGCATTTTCTAATCCAAGAGCTCGCGACATGGTTTCATCAACTTCACCGCCACTGGCAATTCCAAGATAGCCACGCGTCACACGCCCATCCGTAATCAGAGCTTCCATTACGTTGCGCACCATGTTTACAGGTATTGCAAATCCGATACCCTGATTTCCGCCGCTTTGGCTGGCAATTGCTGTATTAATACCGATCAATTCACCATCCATATTTACCAATGCTCCTCCCGAATTACCCGGGTTGATGGCAGCGTCAGTCTGGATATAACTCTCATACTGGCTCAGTCCTAAAGAATTCCTGCCGCTTGCACTTATAATTCCCTTCGAAACAGAGTGAGCGAATTCCGGATTAAGCGGACTGCCTATGGCCAGTACCATCTCACCGACTCTGATTTCATCACTGTCACCAAGACTAATAGCAGAAAGTTCATCTGAATCAACTCGCAAAACTGCAATATCACTTGCAGGATCAGTACCTACGATTTCTGCATCTAACTCATCCCCATCAAACAACATTACTCGAATCTCTTCTGCACCCTCAATCACGTGGTTATTCGTGATAATGTATCCATCGGCTGAAACTATGACGCCTGAACCTAATCCATCTCTCTGAAACTCTCTTTCCTCATTAAATCGCGGATCATCAAAAAAGAATGAAAAAGGATTTTGCTGACGCATTCTCACTGTTTGAGTCGTGGTAATTGTGACAACCGTTGGATTGGTTCGCTCCGCTATATCCACAAACGCATTGTTCAGATCGCGAAGTGAGGTTATAGGAACATTCTCAGATGGATTTTCTTCCGTATTATAGGTGGGAAGTGTCGTCTCTTCTACAACTTGATCCATATTCTCTGAGGCAATATTCATCCCAACGTAAAATGATAATGCTGCAAAGAGAATGGCTACCGTAATTTTAATTCTGTCCATGTTATTAAGTACGATGATATAATTTATATTTCAATTCAAATCCCCATTATTAATGACTGACAATGGGTTTTATTGCTTCAAGTGGTAAAAAAATGCCGGAGACACATGTCAATGCATCTCCGGCGCTAACTAACCTGCTCTCTTAGGGGACCAGAGAAACAGCTCTTTACTTAATTTTTATCTGCTTTTTCATTTTTTGTTCACTTTTTTCAATCGTGATATGTAGAATACCATTATTGTAAGTGGCTTGAATGCTCTCACTATCTACATTGTCCGGCAGTGTGAATGAACGGCTGAAATTTCCATAAGAGGATTCTACTCTATGGTAATGCTTCTCCTCCTCCTTGTTTTCAAACTTTCTTTCACCGCTGATAGTCAATGTATTATTGTCAACGTTCAGTTCGATGTCTTTCTTATCCATGCCTGGAACTTCTACGTCAATTAAGTACTGTTTATCGGTTTCGGAAATATCGATACTGGGTGCAAAAGGTTGTTGCCGGGTTGCAACCGCATCATTGAAGAATTCATCCATGATGTCTGAAAATCTCTTTCCGAAGATATCTCTGTTTGGCTGTGTATATTTAATAAGTGTCATAATTCTACCTCATATTAGGTTGATGTTGAATTCTGTTCACTTAATTAACATTCAAACCTAATGCCAAATCCCAATTGGAGTGAAATCCTGTCACTTCTAATCAACTATCTGCAGGAATTTCACATAGGGTTAACGCAGTCAGACCGTTTGACATTGTGCAATAGTCAAGATGTCTTTGATGGGCTGTAAAATTGTCTGACCTTCTATTTTTGGCTCTTATTCCACTCTTTTGCCACGAGAAATGCCATTTCCAGGCTCTGTTCGTAATTCAGACGCGGATCACAATAGGTTTCATAGTTGGAGCTGAGCCCTTCTTCATTCAGGCCGTTAGCACCCCCTACACACTCCGTTACATTATCTCCGGTCAGTTCCAAATGCACTCCTCCCAGATTACTGCCTTCAGACCTGTGTACACTAAATGTGTCTCTAATCTCCTGAAGAATGTCATCAAACCGACGGGTTTTCACATTATTACCGGTAGAATAGGTATTCCCGTGCATTGGATCACAGCTCCACACAACCGGATGACCACTTCGTTTGATAGCTCTAATATAGGACGGCAAATATTTACTCACCTCCTCATGCCCCATTCGGGTAATAAGAACGATTTTTCCGGCTTCGTGATTTGGATTCACCTTGTCGAGAATTGCCAGATTGTTATCAATATCAAATGGAGGACCTACCTTTATACCGATTGGATTTTGAATGCCTCTAAGGTATTCAACGTGTGCTCCATCCAACTGCTGCGTTCGATTGCCTAACCAAACCATATGCGCACTGAGATTAAACCACCCGGTTTTTCTGGGGACTTTTCTGGTCTGAGCTGACTCATAAAACAAATTTAATGCCTCATGAGATGTATAAAAATCAACTTTATGCGATGTATTGAGTCGATTAGGTGTAATCGCATCCATAAACTTAATCGCTTTATTGATGCTGTTCACCATCTGCTCATACTCTTCATAAAACTCATTATTCTGCATGAAATCGAGTTCCCACTGCTCCGGGTGCTGCAAATCAGCAAAACCTTCATCGGAGAGTGCTCTTAGAAAATTAAGTGAAAGAGCCGATTTTTGATACGCCTCAACCAATCGGTCCGGATCCGGTAATCTTGCCTCCACTTTAGGCATGAAACTGTTGATGAGATCACCGCGGTAATTCATCATTTTTTCTCCATCAACCACTTCGTAGTCATTTGACCGAGGTTTGGCATACTGTCCGGCAACCCTGCCCACACGAACAATGGGAATTCCCATTTCATGAATAAGGATGAAACTCATCTGAAGCATCACCTTCAGGCTGTTAACCAGTTTAACCGATGTGCATGAGTCGAAAGTCTCAGCACAATCTCCACCCTGCAGTAAAAAGGATCGGCCATCAGCTGCATGAGCAAGTTTCTCTTTCAAGGCTTCAATTTCCCAGGATGTAATCAGTGGCGGAAGTGATTTTAACTCATCAAATGAGCTTTGTAACTTATCCGTATCGGGATAAGCCGGTAATTGTTCAATCTCTTTTTGGTTCCAGGAAAGCGGGTTCCACCCATCTCCTTTTAATAATTCCGCACCTCTTAATTGATTCGCCCGTTTGATTACTGTACTCATAGGTAATTAAATCTATATTCTTTGATCCATGTATAAGGGGGTAAATATACGCATCATTTCATTAATTGATAGATTTCTTTACAATCAGCATCTCAATTTGATCAGTATCTCACCGGCACTTAACACTTATTTAACTCTGATTAAATCAGATATCATTAATTTTTCATAAACCGGAACGTGTTCTTGCTTAAAAGGTTTTGTATTTTAAGAGGTTTAATCTAAAAGTTTCGTCCATTGCAGAATAATATCATCATTCGAGGTGCCAGAGAACACAATCTTAAAGATATTGACATCGATATACCCCGCGAAAAGTTGGTGGTTTTAACCGGCCTTTCCGGTTCCGGTAAATCTTCTTTGGCTTTTGATACCATATATGCAGAAGGTCAGCGTCGTTTTTTGGAATCTCTCTCCGCTTATGCCCGTCAATTTTTGGGAATGATGGAACGTCCCGATGTCGATTTTATAGATGGACTATCACCGGTAATATCCATCGACCAGAAAACAACAAACCGAAATCCACGCTCAACGGTCGGTACTGTTACCGAAATTTATGATTTTTTGAGACTCCTCTACGCCCGTATCGGTGTTCCATACTCCTACATCAGTGGAAATAAAATGGAGAAACAGACATCCGATCAAATTGTAGAAACGATCATGAGTCTCCCGGCGGGAAGTAAAGCATACTGTCTGGCTCCGGTTGTAAGGGGAAGAAAAGGTCATTACCGCGAACTTTTTGAACAGATGCAAAAACAAGGGTTCATTAAAGCCCGTGTAGATGGGGAATTGATCGATCTTGAGGGTGAAATTAAACTGGATCGATATAAAACCCATAACATTGAAGTAGTGGTGGATCGTTTTGTGATCAGTCCATCCAGTGAAAAACGGATTTCAGAAAGTGTTCATATGGCACTTGAAATGGCTGATGGAAATCTTATCCTGGCCATTCAGGAAGAGGACAATCTTCGGGACCGAATCTTCTCCAAAAATCTATATGATATCGAAAGCGGACTCTCTTATGAAGATCCGGCACCCAACATGTTCTCTTTTAACTCACCTTACGGCGCTTGTAAAACGTGTAACGGCTTGGGTTATCACTATGACGTAAGCCGGGATCTTGTGATACAGAATCAGGAGAAAAGTATACAGGAAGGAGCAATTCGCTTTCTGGGTGAACCCCGCGATATTTTTGTTTTCAAACAGCTCAAAGCAGTACTGGAAAGTGTCAATATGGATTTTGATACTCCAATCGAAAAATTTCCAGAAGAAGCATTAGATCTGCTGTTTGATGGGGGTGGTGACGAAAAATTCAATGTCAGTTATGACTTTAAGAATAATAATGTCACGTATAAACATAAATATTCAGGATTGAGCAGTATCATCCGAGAACAGTATGAGGAGAGTAAATCAAACAAACAGAGGGATAAGGCCAAGGCATATCTTTCAAAATTGACATGTCCATCTTGTAATGGCGGCAGGCTTCATCAAGAAGCTCTCTCGTATAAAATTGACGGGCTTACCATTCAAGACCTCGTTGAAATGGATATCCATACCCTTCGTTTAACCATTGGCAAGCTGAAATTAACCGAACGGCAAAGAAAGATTGGCCAACTTGTTTTGAAAGAGGTGATCGATAGAATCGATTTTTTACTGAATGTAGGCCTTACATATTTAACCCTAAATCGTGAAGCCCAAACTTTGAGTGGCGGGGAAGCGCAGCGCATTCGACTGGCGACTCAAATCGGAACTCAGCTGGTCGGCGTTCTCTACATTCTGGATGAACCCAGTATCGGACTTCATCAAAAAGATAATATTAAGTTGATTCAGTCCCTGGAAACACTGCGGGATCTGGGTAATACGGTGATTCTTGTGGAACATGATCGCGAAACAATTGAACATGCGGATTATGTCGTTGACTTGGGTCCGGGCGCGGGAACTGAAGGAGGATTTATTGTCACAAAAGGAACTCCCGAAGAATTGGATCCCAATTCAATGACTATGCGATTCCTGAATGATGAGGAGGTCATCCCATTACCGGATAAAAGAAGGGAAGGCAGCGGAAAGTCACTTAAGATTATCAATGCGAGCGGACACAATCTTCAAAATGTGGATCTGGAAATTCCACTCGGCAAATTCATATCGATCACTGGTGTTAGCGGGAGTGGTAAAAGTACACTCATTAACCAGACGTTGACCCCTATTCTCTCCAATGAGTTCTATAATTCGAAATCTGTACCCTTGCCTTATCAATCTATCGAAGGCTTGGAGCATGTAGACAAGGTTATATCTATCGATCAAAGTCCGATCGGCAGAACACCGCGATCAAATCCGGGGACTTACACAAAAGTGTTTGATCATATTCGATCCCTCTTTGCTGAACTTCCTGAGTCTAAAATCAGAGGTTATGACCAGGGCAGATTCTCTTTTAATGTGAAAGGCGGAAGGTGTGAAACGTGTCAGGGCGATGGCCTCCGGAAAATTGAGATGAATTTTTTACCGGATGTCTATGTAAAATGTGAAAACTGCAATGGGAAACGTTATAACAGGGAAACTCTGGAGATCCATTATAAAGGCAAGAACATTTCTGATGTACTTCAAATGCCGATCAGTGAAGCTGAAGAATTTTTCACTTCTGTCCCATCTATCAAAAGAAAATTAAAAACACTCAATTCGGTCGGACTTGGATATCTGACTCTCGGCCAATCCAGTACTACCTTAAGTGGCGGGGAAGCGCAACGGATTAAATTATCGCGGGAACTCTCTAAAATTGGAACCGGTGATACAATTTACATCATGGATGAACCCACGACCGGTCTGCATTTTCAGGATGTAAAGATGTTGGTTGATGTAATTCAAAAACTTGTTGAAAAAGGAAACACAGTCATTGTAATTGAACACAATCTCGATTTGATTAAGGCAGCGGATTGGATTATCGATTTGGGACCTGAAGGGGGTAATGGGGGTGGTGAAATTGTCGCCGTTGGAACTCCGGAAGATGTGATTGAATCAGAGATCAGTTATACAGGTAAATTTTTGAAAGAAGAGTTTTCAAGAATAACCCAACGTACTGCCTGATAGTCCACTATATCACCTCAAAACCACTTTCAAACAGAACATCACATTAAAAAAATGTTTGTCTGATGACTCTGATCTGCCTATTTTCATCCTACTAATGAATAGCTTAATCTCACATACAATTAGATCTGCAACCATCTATCTATTGATGGCCGGTTTTATGGTACATCTTATTGTACCCTTTTCGAGTTCAGCTCAAAAGATCGCTTTTACCCAATGGCTGGATCAAAATGTTGTAGTTACCGGTAATGAGAGTGAAGTTAAATTACGAAATTCAATTCGTGAACTTCCTGAGCAGTCAGGAGATTATGGATTTTGATCCAACAAGCTTCTGAGTTAATAAAAAATAACAAAGAAGATTTCAGGATTCATTTTGCTTTTGATGACGGTGAACATCAACGGGTATCCAGCTGGTTAGTCAGTCAATGGAGTGTATTTCAGAATCACAGTGATAATAACAACGCTGTTCTTCCGGAAATCAATCTTACCATTAATAAATGGCTGACACTGAATAGCCATATCAATGGTGTCTTTACAAATTCTGTACCAAAAATGTTTGAGTTAATTCAAGCTGATTTTGGAAACAGGGCTTCAATTTGGATTCAAAATGCATTATCACCTCTTAAAAGTGGGATAAGCATCAATGCTCCCTAGATGCTTATAGGATTTAATTTTGATGAAAATTGTCTATGAGATTTTACAGATCATTTTATTGTAAAATTGCTCATTGGTAGCAATTCAATCAAATCGATACATCATTACTTCGGTACAATAAGATGGAAGGCGTTAGTTGCTATCTATTATTTACCGATATGAGTTTATAATCAATCATTAAAAATTTGACATAACAATGAAAAAAAAGAATAATGGATTTAAATTAGGTATGATCGCGCTCTTCTTGGGCTTAACGATCTATTACCTTTTCCCGACTATTCAACTCAACCTCGAACAGAGGCATATGAATGGTATGACGGAATCAGAGCGGATTCAATACCAATCTGAGAACGCAGCAAAACTTGTCAGTCTAAGGGAAAAATCGCTATCTCTCGGCCTTGACCTCCAAGGTGGTATGTACGTGACTCTGGAAGTAGGAACTCCTCAATTGGTACTTGAATTAGCAGGGGATTTTTCAGACGATTATCTGGAAGATGTATTGAATACAGCTCGTGAAATTTCCAGAGAACAAGGAACAGATTTTGTTGATGAGTTTGTTGCAGAATTTGAACGTCGTGATTCAGAAGCACTTTTGAGTCGATACTATAGATCGGATAGTGCCAATATCACGCGTAGATCTACAAATGAAGAAATTAGCACATATCTCAAAGATCAGAGAACTGCTGCCGTTGAACGTGCAATTGAAATTATCAGATCCAGAGTTGACCGGTTTGGTGTAACTGAGCCTTCTATTTTACAACAGGGAGAAAGCCGAATTGTGGTAGAACTTCCCGGTGTAGATGATGAGCAGAGGGTAAGAGATCTGCTTAGAGGTACGGCTCGACTTGAGTTTCGATTAACTCCTGAAGCAGATGAAATCAGAAATGTAAAACAGCAGGTTGCCAGTTATTTCAGCAATATGGCTGAAGAAGATACATTGAGCAGTGATACTGAAGTAGATTCCTTAAGTAGTGATTCTGAGGTAGATTCATTGAGCAGTGAAGATGATGAAGTCACAAATCTGTTGGAAGTTTTCGACTTAAGAGGCACAAATGACTATTCGTTCGGATATGCAGCTGAAATGGATACAGCAGCTGTGAATAGGATTCTTCAAACAGAAGAGGTACAAAATCTCATTCCAAGAAATATGACTCTTCTTTGGGGTGCCGAACCGTTTACACAGGATAATGGTATTGGTCTGTTTGAAATGATTGCAGTACGAAGTCAGATTGAATTAACCGGTGATGTGATTTCAGAAGCGAGTGTGGCTTTTGATCCTGCCACAAATGTTCCGGAAGTATCCATGACTATGGATTCTGAAGGAGGGCGTCGATGGGCACGAATTACCGGAGCAAATATTGGACGGCCGGTAGCTATTGTACTTGACGGACGAGTTTATTCTTATCCAACAGTACAATCTCAAATTAATAACGGTCGATCTTCCATATCCGGAATGGGTGGACTTCAAGAATCTGAAGATCTCGTGAATATTCTGATGTCTGGTGCTCTACCTGCCCCTCTTGATATTATCGAAGAGCGTACAGTGGGTGCCTCCTTGGGTGAGGAATCTATTAGTGCAGGGCTCTACTCTGTGATTTTTGGTTTGGTTATAGTCGCTATGTTTATGATCGTCTACTACCGAACAGGCGGAGGTATTGCAGATATAGCACTTATTCTCAATATTATTTTCATCCTTGGGATTTTAGCCGGATTTCAGGCGACACTAACACTTCCCGGGATTGCGGGAATCGTACTGACAATCGGTATGGCAGTGGATGCAAACGTACTGATTTTTGACAGGATACGTGAAGAGATGCGGGGTGGAAAAACCCTCAGAGCTGCTATCGACAATGGATATGCAAATGCGATGAGTGCTATTATTGATGCCAACGTAACCACTTTCTTTGTAGCTATTATCCTATATAGCTTTGGAGTAGGACCGGTTAAAGGTTTTGCTGTAACATTGATGGCAGGAATTGTAGCATCACTCTTTAGTGCAATTGTAATTACAAGAGTTATTGTTGACTATCTAACCCGAGAAAAAACAGCTGTTGTAAGCTTCGGTTAATCACTGATTTAAAAATTTTAAACACATAGGTATACTATTATGAGATGGTTTGAATCACCAAGTTTCGATTTTATTAAAGCCCATCAGATCGCCTACTTTGTCTCCGGTACTCTGATGATTGGTTCAATTGTTGCAATTCTAACTTTAGGGATCAATTACGGGATTGATTTTCGAGGCGGACAAGAGTTCGTTTTTGAATTTGAACAACCCGTTGATGTCGTTGAATTGAGATCAGCTCTAACCGAGCCACTGGGAAGTGTCCCTGAAATCAAGCTCTTCGGTTCTGACAGAGAAATCCTCCTCCGTATCGATACAGAGGTAGATATTACTCAGACACGTGAGCTGATTCTTTCAAATTTTGAGACATTGTATCCGGGTAATACGGTAACCGTGGAGAAGACGGACCTCGTAGGACCCCGTTTTGCGGAAGACCTGAAAAGAGGTGCCCTCTACTCCATTATCTTTGCCATGGCAGTCGTATTTATCTACATCTTTATTCGATTTAAAGGGTGGTACTTTTCAGCAGGGGCCATTGCAGCCCTATTCCACGATGTATTGATCGTTCTCGGTATCTTCACCGTAATGGCTGAGGTAGCAACGTTTGATGTCAGCATTAATCAGGCAATGATTGCTGCATTCCTTACCATTGTGGGTTACTCTTTGAACGATACAGTAGTTGTGTTTGATCGTATCCGTGAAAATTCTATTATCTATAAGACGATGAATTTCAAAGATATGATTAACAAAAGCTTGAATGATACCCTTAGCCGAACAGTTATAACTTCTGTTACAACCTTGTTTGTGGTAACTGTGCTGTTTATCTTTGGTGGTGAGGTACTAAAAGGCTTTGCATTTGCGCTTGTACTTGGTGTAATTATAGGAACTTACAGCTCACTATTTATTGCCAGTTCAATTGTAGTAGAGTTGCAAAAGCGTGCTATGAAAGCCAACTAATAGATCGAATTAACTTAAATACGGTGAAAATATGAGTTTTAATGTTTCTGAGCGCTATAACTGCGCAATCATTGAGTTTAAAGGCAATGTAATGGGTGGACCTGATGCAGTTAGTCTGAATGAAAAACTTCATGAACTGATTGAAAAAAATAATACCAATGTGGTATTTAATCTTTCAAAAGTGAAGTTCATGAACTCCTCCGGTTTAGGAATGATGATCGGTGCGTTAACCACAATGAGGAAAGCCGGCGGTGATCTTAGAATTGCTAATGCAACGGATAAAATTGAAAGCTTGCTCATTATCACAAAACTCATTACCGTCTTTAAACACTATAAATCTCTTGATGAAGCAGTTGATTCCTTCAAGGAGAATTAATCGGTCTAATTAAGATCATTTAATTAATAATTTTGGAGGTGTGAAAACACCTCCTTTTTTTTGGAAATTATGCCAGTAAGAATAGTCATTGGAGCCCAATGGGGTGATGAAGGAAAAGGAAAAGTAGTTGATATTTTAAGTGCGGAATCGGAATATGTTGTCCGATATCAAGGGGGCGCAAATGCGGGTCATACGCTCAAATTTGATGACACTACAATTGTTCTTCACCTGATTCCTTCAGGAATGTTTAACGGAAATTCGAAATGTGTGATCGGAAATGGCGTTGTCGTTGATCCAATATCACTTGTAAAAGAGATAGAAGAGGTGGAATCTCTGGGTGTAGATCTTAAAAACAGACTGTTTATCAGCTCCTCTGCACATCTTATTCTCACCTATCACAAAGTGCTTGATAAAATCAAAGAGAAACGACGCGGTAGTGATGCAATAGGTACAACGGGACGTGGGATTGGTCCCGCATATGTAAGTAAGGTGTCGCGGGTAGGAATTCGCATGAATGATCTGCTTGATAGAGATTTGCTGCTCGATAAGATTCAAAAAAATCTGTCTGATATTAATATTGCTTTAAAAAATGTGTATGAAGAAGATGAATTGGATGCATTTGAGATTCTGGCTGAATTAGAACCGGCTATTAAAAGGATTATACCTTACATCTGCAATACTACAAATATTCTTCACAATGCATTGGATAGTGGCAGCTCTATTCTTCTGGAAGGAGCTCAAGGGAGTCTGCTTGATGTTGATCATGGCACCTACCCCTTTGTAACCTCCTCCTCACCAACAGCCGGAGGAGCGTGTACAGGGAGTGGCATTCCGCCTATAGCCATAACACACGCTATGGGTATTACAAAAGCTTATTGTACGCGAGTTGGAAACGGTCCTTTCCCAACTGAACTTCATGATGAACAAGGTGAAAAACTGAGAAAAAATGGTCAGGAGTTTGGCGCTACCACGGGTCGGCCCAGACGTTGTGGATGGCTCGATTTGGTAGCTCTCAAGTATGCAATTCGTTTAAATGGCATGAATGAGCTGACACTCACCAAACTGGATGTGTTAGACGATTTTGAAACCATCAAAGTCTGTACACATTACGAAGTGGATGGCAAAACGACTCATCAATTCCCTCTGGAATCAACTGTTCTTGAGACATTAAAACCAGTCTACAAAGAATTCAGCGGATGGAAGCAATCCACACGAAATATATCCAAATTTGAAGACCTGCCTAAGAATGCCAGAGATTATATCACATTTGTTGAAGAGTTCATCGGTGTTAAATTCAATATCGTTTCTACCGGACCAAAACGGACTGAAACCATCCTACGATAGATAGAAAATGGGTAAAACATCTCATTTCACTCTGACATTCCGGGTTCAGGCTGAATCAGAGCATGAAGCTGTACAGATTGCTCATAACATTCGCACAGAGCAAACTGTGGAGATGCCCCTACCTTCTGTACCCAAGAGTGCAGAACACTCAATCGCAGAATTGCTATCAGTACAACCTTCAGAGACTAAGGATTTCTGGACAGTGATGATATCCTTTCCTACATCTATCATTGGAGGTGATATCACTCAACTCATCAATGTGCTTTTTGGTAATATCTCTCTCCTTCCCGGCATTAAAATTGTAGATGCTGATGATCATCTGTTTTCAAATTTTAATAAAGGTCCATCATTTGGGATTGATGGAATACGCACATTACTCGGTAAAAAAAAGAAAGCTTTGAGTTGTACTGCTTTAAAGCCGATTGGACTTACAGAACATGAATTGGCTGAGCGCGCATATACATTCTCTAAAGCCGGTATAGATATTATTAAAGATGATCACGGGTTAACCGATCAAACTGAGGCAACATTCAAGAGTAGAGTGTCTGCATGTGTTAAAGCGATCCGAAAAGGAGAACAGCACTCCGGTAAGAAAACACTCTATTTCCCCAATATTACTTCGAACCCTATTAATATTGAGCAAAAATTCCGGGAGGCTATTGAATGGGGAGCCGACGGAGTATTGCTCTCTCCCCAATTAACCGGATTGGAAACACTCTCGTCATTGGCAAAACTTCAACTCGTCCCAATCATGGCTCACCCTGCTTTTTCAGGTAGTTATGTGATTCATGAAACACACGGTTTTACACCCGAATTTTACTATGGGAAACTGTGGCGGGCATTGGGCGCAGACTGTATCATCTATCCAAATGCCGGTGGACGCTTTGGAAACAGTGTTGATACATGTATTGCTCTAAACCATCAGATGCATACCGATTTCTGCAATTTTAAACCCACTTTGCCCTCCCCTGCCGGTGGCATTAATTTGGACTCAATACCGGGCCTATTGAATCGTTATGGAACTGATATAGCTTATTTGGTTGGTGGAAGTTTATACAATCATAAAGATGGGATCGATATGGCGACTGCTGAATTTTTAAAACTGCTGGAGGGTAATGTTGAGTAATCATTCTAAAGTTATCAAATCCGATCATTTTCAATGGGAAGGGGTTGAAAAAAAAGAATATAAATCCGATACCAACAATTTTAAGGACATACACAGATATAGTCTGCTTGGGGAAGAGATCACTGATCTCAATTTTCAAACACGTTATTTTGAAATTAAACCGGGAGGATTCTCCTCTCTCGAGAAACATCAGCATCCACATAGTGTTGTGATCATCAGAGGGTCGGGAAGTGTTGTATTAGACAATGAAGTGCATCCAATCAAAGTGCATGATGTGGTCTATATAGCACCGGAGACTATTCATCAGTTTCATGCTGACCATTCCGAAGAGCTTGGTTTTATCTGCGTAGTGGACCGTGAACGTGATCGTCCGGTTATTCCCAATGATGAGGTGATTCAATCCAGAATTTCATCTCAAGAAGTATTGAATAAAATTCAAAAATAGTGTTGAAAAGAACACCTTAAAGGTTTTATATTTATTGTTCTGAAACAATTGCGGGAATAGCTCAGTGGTAGAGCAC
>JAGXIS010000120.1 GCA_024635465.1 Bacteroidota bacterium
CCACGTATCTGTCCTTATCAATTTCCAGATCATGAACCGTGAGTACCTGGACCTGCTGTTCATTTTCATCGATTCGTCGCAACACAGCTTTGATTCGAGATATCAATTTGGTCGTACTGATCGGTTTTGTGATAAAATCATCAGCACCTTTATTCAGACCTTCAACTTCTGTTTTTTCATCGCTGCGAGCCGTGAGAAAAATGATTGGAATATGTTTGAGGTTGGGATCTTTTCTCATCTTATCACAAACCTCAAGACCATCCATATTTGGCATCATGATATCCAGAAGTACCAAATTTGGATTCTCTTGTTTGGCGAGCTCAATTCCGGTCTCACCATTTTCTGCTTTTAATACGTCATATCCTTCTTTTCTCAGATTATACTCTATCAGATCGAGCAGATCCTGCTCATCATCAACAACTAGAATCTTCTTTTTAGCCAAAACTGTTTGATTAATTGCGATTAAACCGGTTTATGTCAATCATTAAACATGATTCCTTTCAGTAGAAAGGTAACGATTGCATGTTAAGCCAATGTTATCATTTCAGTTCTGCAAGTGCCTGTTTAACGATATCAGAGATCGAAGCATCCGGGTCTTTACCAGTAATTTGATTTACAACCCTACCTGAATCTCTCTTGCTGAATCCCAGTGCTTCCAATGCCGATACGGCCTCTTCTCTTTTGCTTCTGCTCTGTGAACTTCCGGTGACCACGGATGGCTGAGTTTCATCAAAAAGCTTATCCTTTAACTCCAGTACCATTCTTTCTGCAGTTTTCTTGCCAATACCTGAGATTGATGACAGTGAGGAAGTATCTTGCATCACAATTGCTTCCATCAGTACATTAGCGGGCAATCCGGACAAAATGGTAAGGGCCAACTTGGGACCAATCCCTTTCACAGTGATCAAGCGTTCAAACAAATTTTTCTCTTTACCATTTACAAAACCAAACAATCGCTGATCATTGTCTGTGATATGGTGATAGATCAGCAGTTTTAGCTCCTTCTCTGCAGCAGGTAATTTATCCAATGTCTGAGCAGAGATCTCCACTTCATAACCCACACCACCGACATCGATCACGCATCGATCCTGACCTTTCCAGGCTAACTCGCCTTTTAAATATGCTATCATGCTCATTGTTGATCTTCCTTCATTTAAATTTTTTCTTCGGCAGTTATAATCCCCCTTTTACCCGATCCGGATTATCTTGTATAAACTGAGCCCAACTCGATTTGCTGTTGTTTTGATGGGTTTTTTTAGTGGTTTTGGACTGACCCGGGATGGAGTGTGTAAAGTGACACCAGGCTACAGCCAACGCATCCGTTGCATCCTGTGACATTTTCCCCTCCGGCATTTTCATCATCTTCTCCAGCATAAATGCCACTTGCTGTTTACCGGCATTTCCATTTCCGGTGATCGCTTTCTTGACTACTTTTGGATAGTATTCGGAAGCCGTTAGCCCCTCATTGGTGATGGCTAAAATGGCAGCCGCCTGAGCTCTTCCCAGTTTTAACATCGCTAATGGGTCCACACCATAAATGGGTGTCTCGATCGCACACTCATCCGGTTGATGTTTTCGGATTAAGAGTGTTATCTCATCAAAAATAAACTGTAGTCTTTCGGTGTGATCCTCCATATGATCCATTCGAAGGACGTCACATGCATCCACCCGGTAGGAGGTATTTTCCTGAACAAGGATTGCGTAACCTGTAGCTCGAGACCCTGGATCGATTCCTAATATTTTTTTAGCCATAACCGGATCTGTTAAAATTAAAAACTTAAAGTTACAGACGAAATCATCAGGATAATACTGTTTTGGTGAAACCGCAGATAACCGAACCCGACTTACTCCTCTTTATCACCGTAAAGTGAATTCAGCCCCTCAATCATCGCTTCCGAAATGCCACAGGTTACAAATCCACCATCATGATACAAGTTCTGCATGGTCACTTTACGTGTTAGATCAGAGAAAAGAGTGACACAATAGTCTGCACATTCATCCGCAGATGGGTTCCCAAGCGGAGCGATCATATCTGCAAAGGTATACATCCCATCAAACCCTTTAATTCCGGTCCCTGCAGACGTTTTCGTAGGCGCTTGGGATACTGTATTCACACGAATGCCTCGTTTGGCAAGCCGACTTCCATAATTTCTTGCGATGCTCTCAAGCAATGCTTTCGCATCATTCATGTCGGAATATTTTGAAAAGATTCGCTGAGCCCCAATGAATGTGAGTGCTACAACACTCCCGCCATCATTTAGAATCTCAGCTTTTTCAGCATGATTCAGAACCCTATGCAACGAAATCGCTGAAATATCCAGTGTTTGATTGAGCCATGCATAATTGAGATCATTGTACTCTTTCTTTTTACGGATATTGGGTGACATTCCAATGGCATGAAGAATAAAATCAACACTTCCCAAAGCCTCTTTGGTTTGTGTCATGAGTTTTTCCACGTCCTCGTCTTTGCTTACATCACATGGAAAAATGGGTGCGTCTGTCTCTTCTGAGAGAGCGTTGAGTTCGCCGAGACGCAGGGCAATGGGGGCATTTGAGAGCACAAAATCTGCTCCTTCTCGTTTACAAGCCAGTGCAACTCTCCAGGCAATACTTCGATCATCCAAGGCCCCAAAAATGATTCCCTTCTTTCCCTTTAATAAACCGTATCCTTTCTCTTCAGACATAATAAATATCGTTTAGTTGTTTTCAATAGACTCAGCCTGAAAATAACACCTTCAGGGGTTAAAGTGAAAAGTGAAGAGGAAGTTGGTGAAATTTTTAGTCTAACGAATTCGAAACAGCCGATTAATATTAAACCCAAACCGATATCCACCATCCAGAAAATCTCCATTCCCGCTGGAAACAAGATAGGATTCATTCAGTGCTCTGGATGTGGTGAAGAACATTTGAAATACATGTCCACCCGTCTCTACATCAATACCGATACCGATGTTGTGATCCAGATTTTCAGCATCCGTTATGGGTGGGATATACTGAAACGTAATTGCTGTTCTCGGTGCAATTTTAAATCTCCCTCCAACGCCAATACTGTAATAGGTGTTTTCAGCCGGATCAGCAACACTTAACTCAAAACCAACCCGGTTGAAATGAGTAATCATCGGTACAAGCTGAAGGCTTAGATCATCACTCATTTTTCTCGCAATCGGAACGGCCAGATTAAAATTGAGGCGATCAGATAAATTATAATCTACATCCAGAAAGCCATAACTCCCTGTAGTTATACCTATTGAAGGAATAACGGTGACAGATACAGGGCTTCCGCCATTCTGCCTTTGTCGTATCAGTGAGTATCGGGATGATAAATCATACACCTTGTCCATACTGGATCTGCCGATACCAAGTGAGAACTGTTCACCAAAACCGTACTCAAAACTAAATCGGACATTAGCACCCTGGTCAATACCCCAAAGTTCACTTACTCCTCCGTTTACTTCCCCAAAAGTGTGCATAATTGAGTAGTGCAACTCACCTTTTGATAGCGGTTCTACTGTGTAAAGATTAATATTCCTGGGTGCCATAAAAATAAGCTCTTCCGGCTGATCTGTTACGACTCGTTCTCTTTCAAGCTGGGCAATCAACAGGCTCGGGAAGAGCATTAAACATAGTAGTGCAAGGAGAATTGATTGAATTTTTTTCATGAAATTGTTCTATTAGTTATCTGTTTTGACAAGTTGAATTGAAATATTTACCGTCTGCTCTTCAGCCAATTGGTAAAAGAGTACTCCCGGTCTGTCGATGTTATAATCCTCCAGGAGTACTACCCAACTGGCTTCTAGTTGAATTGAATCCCCGTTTGGAGTAAGTGTCCCTTCCACGTCAATCTCTCTTTCTACTCCATGGATTTTAAACGTACCGTTTACCCGTGCTTCCTGTGTTTCTTGAAGATTTGGATCAAAATCCGTTTGCAATTCTCCTGTAAACTCAGCGAATGGAAATTTATCCGTCTCCAGATAACTATTCCTCATATCCCTGTCGCGCCGTTGAATACCTGTTTCCAACGTATTTAGATCCACGTAGAAATCAACCATTTTCGTTTCAAGGTCAATCAAACCGGTCAAATTTTCACTTACGCCTTCGAATTCAAGGAGTGGCGCTGTAGATACAAACTCAACGTAACCATCATCAGCCATAAATTTTTGTGCCGGTAGCCTGTCGGGTAGTAGTGTTAAGAGAGCCGGTATTATAAGTATTGGTGTTAGTCTGATTAATCTTTTCATGTTCATTTATTTCTGCTGTCGATTTCATCTTGTTTAAAAATTATTGCGTGTTTCATGATTTTGTATTGATTCTGTTTAACTATACGTAACTAAACTGAGTTCAGATGGTTGATTCATTTCTTTCTTTTATTGGAGTTAATGATGTTTTAACTCCATTTTCATTCAAATTTGGTGAAAAGCCACCTATCGGAAATTATTTCAACTTTTTTTGGCTTAATAGGTTTTTAGAGATATGTTTTAGTTCATAATTAACGTGCAGCACCATCCGTCCTGCCTTCTCTTACGTATATACTATCAGACAGTGATATTTTATTGGATATGTTATTTACTGGGATTCGCTCTCTATTCTGAAGATGAGGAGAGAGAGTGGATGCACCGCATCAAAAAAGGTGATGTGGAGGCAATGCGAAAGCTCTATGCCAAATACAAAAATTTATTATTTGGTATGATTTTATCTGTTTTAAAGAACAGAGAAGAAGCTGAAGATTGCCTGCAGGAAGTATTTACACAGGCTTGGGAAAAAGCCGATAAATTTGATGCTGAGAGAGGTAATGTATATAGTTTTTTAGTGACGATGACTCGCAATAAAGCGATCGATCGAACCCGCTCCAGAGCTTTTAAAGATGCCGGAAAAGAAGATCACATCATCAATGACTTTACATTAACTCCGGTAAGTGACGGAAATAACCCTCATGAAATTCTTGAATTATCTGAGCGTGCAGCTATACTACGTGATGCACTGCAAAAGCTTAAGAAGAAAGAAAGAGAGGTATTGTACGTTTCATATTTTAAGGGACTCAGTCAGTCAGAAATATCCGAAACAATGGATATCCCGCTTGGGACGGTTAAATACCGTATGCGCCAAGGGATGATAAAATTAAAGGAGATGTTGGTTACTGAGGAATTATAATGAATAAAGAAAAAGAACATAACGACTTTGAAGCGCTCTGCGCCGGGTACGTTCTCGACGCACTCTCAAAAGAGGAGGTAAAAGAGTTTGAGAACATGCTCAAAAATGCTTCGCCCGAGGAGAAAGATCTACTGGCGAAGATGGAAAGGGTGCGTGATGAGTTTCCTCTTATGACGGAGCCTGTTGCCCCTTCTGCAAACGTAGAAGATCGATTGTTTGCAGACTTAGCCTCCAGACAAAAACCTGCAGAAAGTACCCGGTCTGTAGATGATAAAGTAGCCGGACGAATTATTCCATTATGGGCCTACAAAGCGGCGGCGGCTCTCTTTTTAATTGGCTCGCTTACACTTGTTTGGATGAATGCAGATCTATCCGATAGGGTTTCTGAACAAGGAGCAGTCATTACAGAACTTCAGACTGAACTGGAAAAACAGGATCGACTTCTAGACGTATTGGCCGCCAGGGAAGTTAAACTTGTGATAATGGGCGGACTCGATCCAAGTCCGGACGGTTATGGTAAGATATTGTGGGATCCTGAAAATAGTCAGGCCGTTTTACAACTAGCCAACCTCCCGGCTCCTGAGCAGGATAAAGATTATCAGCTTTGGTTAATCAAAGACGGAGAAAATCCAATCAGCGCCGGTGTATTCAACTTCGACCAATCCGCCAGCGATCTCTTCTTTGAGGTAGAGTATCTGGAGGAACCATCACCGGTTTCTAACGCCTTCGCTGTTACACTCGAACCAAAAGGCGGTGTGCCACAACCCACCGGCGACATGTTCTTACTTGGGCAGTAACCACCCAAACCACCCATGCAACATTCTTCTCCTATGCGTTACCCTACTCCTATGCGTCATCCTGAATTTATTTCAGGATCTCATGGTTTAGGGACAGTAGTATAGGTGGCAAAGGTGCAAGATGAAAAGTGATTTCAAGGTTAAGGGCTCTCACTTTAACCGTCATCCTGAATTTATTTCAGGATCTCAAGGTGCAAGGTGCAAGGTGCCAGGGGTGCAGGGGTGCAGGGGTGCAAGGAGTGCAGGGGTGCAGAGTAGATAGTAATGGAATGAAGTGCAGAAGAAAGACGAGGTTGGTACGAAAGGAAGGGTCAAAAATCAGCAGGTAGGAAAAACATAAAAAGCCGGGCATATCATACCCGGCTTTTTTTATGAAAGCACTATGGTTGTATTATCTTGCGGTCAGACCTAAGACTAAATAGGTAGTCAGGTCAGTCGTGCTTATATCTTGTGTCGGATCGTGTACTACGAAGAATCCTTCATAGTCATTGATTAATTCACGATAAGTCATCTCCTCTGTTTCGTTGGTTGAAGACGCTGCACCGCCATTACCGGCAATTGCTCCTGCAAAAACATCCGCATTCGGAGTCTCATTGTATGGTGTTCCGTTTGGAGTTGTATCCGGATCTGCTGCATCATGTGAATGCACAGGATAGTCAACACCGTCTATTGTATTTGATAGTGTTACCGTTATTTTGGCACGACCATCAATCAACTCTTCTACCAGCATTGTTGCTGATAACGTTCTTTCGTGATCACCTTCGTAGGCAGTATCATCGCTATCTAATAACTGACCTTCATTAAAGCTATACTCAAATGTTTGTGAACTTAAATTCGCTTCTCCGGCTTCCAGGTCAGCGGCAAATGAGCCTAGTACCAGATAGGTAGTCAGGTCTGTGGTACTGATATCCTGTGTTGGATCATGAACTACAAAAAACGCTTGATACTCTTCAGTCAATTCTACAAAAGAGATGGGCGATTCGTTAGAAGCACTTACTGACTCACCGTTACCTGTAATGGCGCCTGCAAAAACATCTCCATTTGGAGTTTCATTATAGGGTGTACCGTTTGGTGTTGTAGCCGGATCTGCTGCATCATGAGAATGTACCGCATAGTCTAATCCGTCAATAGTATTATTCAATGTAACGGTAACCGTTGATTCACCTGTTCCTTTCTCTTCAATAGTCAGTGTAGCCGATAGATTTCTTGGATGGTCACCATTGTATGCGACTTCACTGTTGCCCAGTGCCTGTCCTTCATTAAAAGCAACCTCATAAGAAGCCGATCGCAAACTTGATTCACCGGTTTCAAGATCCTGTCCAAAAACACCTAGTACCAGATAAGTTGAAAGATCTACGGTACTTATATCCTGTGTTGGATCGTGCACTACAAAGAAACCTTCATATTGATTGACAAGTTCATCGTATGCGATTTCAGTGTTATTTGTACTGCTTATGGTTCCACCGTTACCTGCAATTGCACCCGCAAAAACGCTAGCATTTGGTGTTTCGTTGTAGGGTGTTCCGTTTGGGGTCGTTGATGGATCGGCTGCATCATGAACATGAACCGGGTAATTTTCACCGTCAATCGTATTCATTAGTGTGATGGTAACAGCTGCGTTTCCGTTGTCCATCTCCTCGATACTAAGTGCAGCTGAGAGATTTCTGCTGTGCTCTCCTCGATACGCTGTGCTAACCTCGCTTAATAACTGTCCTTCGTTAAAAGCATAGTCAAATGTTGCCGTTTCCAGCTCTTCCATTCCACCCATCATATCGGAATCGTCACTGCATGCCGTAAGGGATACTGTTAATGATAGGGTCAATAGTAAAAACCACTTTGTAATATTATTCATTGAATTCATTGGTATGATATTTATTTAAATGTTTGATAGTGAATAGGTTTCAGATCAGATTTGATCTGCTATCACTGCTTATTCACCCGACAGTACGAAGTAACATTTGAATTGGATTGGAATAACCCGTAAGAAATTTTTCAAATGTACCATCAGAACAATACCCATCCGATCAGCCTTGACTTGCGTATTGTCAACCAGAAGCAACAAACTTTTAAAAACTATCATTAAGCACTTTTAAAATCTGACATATCATATCATGCATAAATCAACACTTCAAAAACTATCTTATATAACGGCTATCGTCATTACTCTTCTCATTTTTATCTCCTGTACAAGCACTAATACCGGCGCTATGGATGATGATTTAGAGGAAACTGAATCATTGAGCGGTACCGTCGTTATGGAAAGTAATGGCGCACAATCTTACACGGTTGCCCGCATTGACGGCGATGGCATTTCTACTGAAACAGGAACAGAAAATCCTTCCATTTCATTAACAGTGGGTGGAAGATATACCTTTGTTAATCAGGCAGGCGCGGGTAGTCACCCCTTAGATTTTAGAAATGGGGATCGCGAAAAACTTTTTGGACAAAGCAACACGGCCGGATCGTTAGACAATGACAACGATGTAGATGTTGTCGAAAATGGTGATGCAATCACATTTACTCTCACTGAATCATTGGCTGCATCTCTTGTTGACTATATCTGCTCGTTTCATCCCGGAATGAACGGCGATTTGTTTATATCAGAAGAGTAATGATTCTGAGGAGTATTATTAACGATTAGAGATCTTTTCAATTCTTCGCACATCTGAATTTGTTATCGAAAACCGTCACCCGGATCCGGGTTCCCAACCCATACGGGTGACGGTAGATGGCTAGAAAATAAATTATCCACATTGATGTTGATAATTCATTGGAATAGCCGTAATTTTTAAGACTCTGCAATATTTTATTATTAGTAACCGATTACCGACTGTGTAATGTTTGAAGATTTGTCTTCCAAAATAGAATCAGCCGTGCAATCCCTAAAGGGACAGTCACGAATAACCGATGTGAACATCGCTGAAACCGTGCGTGAAATACGCAGGGCCCTTCTTGATGCGGATGTGAACCTCGAAGTTGCCCGTCAGTTTACCAACGATATTAAAGAAAGGGTAATGGGTTCTGATGTTCTGACCAGCGTGAATCCCGGTCAGCAGTTTACAAAAATTGTCTATGATGAGATGGTTAAGATGCTGGGCGAAGAGCGCGCTGATCTTGCTGTTTCAAACATTCCTCCTACTGTTATTTTGATTGCCGGACTCCAGGGTTCCGGAAAAACAACGTTTGCCGCCAAACTTGCCCGGTATCTGAAAAAAGAGAATAACCGCAACCCTATTATCGCAGCGGCAGATGTATACAGACCGGCAGCTGTCAATCAGTTAAAAACTCTCGCTGCCGAAATTAATGTGCCTGTGTATTCAATCGAGCAGAAAGATCCCGTTCGTGTTGCAAGAGAAGCGGTTGCCATGGCAAAAAGTTTAGCCCTGGATACCGTCATCATCGATACTGCCGGACGCATGCACGTGGATGAAAAGATGATGGATGAGGTTGCAGAGATTAAAAAGGCTGTCAGCCCAAATGAAATTTTATTTGTTGTAGATGCCATGACCGGCCAGGATGCCGTCAATACCGCAAAGGCATTTAATGATACCATCAATTTTGATGGAGTAGTTCTGACCAAAATGGACGGAGACACCCGAGGGGGTGCTGCACTGTCGATTCGAAATGTGGTTCAGAAACCGATTAAATTTATGAGTACGGGTGAAAAGCTGGATGCTCTTTCACCTTTCTATCCTGACAGACTCGCGCAGCGTATTCTTGGTATGGGTGATGTGGTTTCTCTGGTGGAGAAAGCACAATCTGAGTTTGATGAAAAACAAGCAGAAGCCCTTCAGAAAAAGATCCGTTCTGATAAATTTGATCTGGTAGATTTTTACGAGCAGATTCAGAAGATCAAAAAAATGGGCAGTATCTCTGATCTGGTAGGTATGATTCCCGGCGCCAATAAAGCCGTTAAAGACGCCGACCTGAGTGAAGATACATTCAAGCCTATTGAAGCGATCATTAACTCCATGACCCCGGAAGAGCGTGCAAATCCCGACCTTTTAAATGGAACCCGACGACGGAGAATTGCAAAGGGATCAGGAACGACTGTTCGTGAAATCAACGAATTGATCAAACAGTTTGATCAGATGAAAAAGATGATGAAGACCATGAGTAAAATGGGAAAGATGGGCCGCGCGATGGAAGGATTAAAAAACCTGCCCCTTGGCCGATAAACCCATTCAAAAAAGAAAAGAACCGAAGTACAAATTTATACAAAACATAAACATACAGGTACAAGCCATTGATTAAGTTACGTTTACAAAGAAAAGGAAGAAAAAAGCGACCCTTTTATCACATTGTGGTTGCAGACAGCCGTTCACCACGTGATGGACGGGTCATCGAGCGTCTCGGACGTTTTGATAATGTAAGTGAAAAGCAGGAGCTCACTTATGATGAAGAAAGAATAATACACTGGTTAAAAATTGGTGCACAACCAAGTGATACCGTTAGAAGTATTCTAAAAAAGGAAGGAATCCTCTACAAAATGCACCTCGAGCGTTGGGGTAAATCTGAAGATGAGATCCAGGCCGCCCTCGAAGAGTGGAGAACTGCCCGTGAAGCTAAAGGCGGTGAAAAAGAGATTAATAAAAAAGAGCAACAGAAAGCTCAATTAAAAGCTGAAGAGCAGGAATTTAAAAAACAGCTTGAAGAGAAAGCTGCTGCCGCTGCTAAAGCCCTCGAGAAGAAAAAAGAAGCCGAAGCAAAAGCTGAAGCCGGTGAAGAAAGTGAAGAGGATGCTGTAGAAGCAACTAGCGATGATGTAAAGGAAGAAGAAACAGCTGAAGTAGAAACTGAAGAAGTTTCTAAGGATGAAGAAACTGAAGAGAAAGCAGAAACTGAAGAGAAAACCGCTGAAGAGCCTGAAGCTGAAGAAAAAGCAGAGGCAACTGCTGAGGAAGAAAAAGTTGAAGCCAAAGCAGAAACTGAAGAAACCGCTGAAGAGAAAACTGCTGAAAAAGCAGAGGCTGAAGAAGAACAACCGGAAGCTAAGGCTGAGGAAGAAAAAACTGTTGAATCCGAAGAGCCTGTAGCGGAAGAAAAAGAGGAAGCCCCTGAAGAGCCAAAAGCTGAAGCAAAAGAAGAAGCCGCCGAAGCCGGACAAGTTTCTACAGACATGAACGCAACGGAAGCGATCGATCACATTAAAAACAGTTCCATAGATGAACTGAAAGGGTTTGTCCCAAAAGATGAAGATCGAGTAACCGTTCAGCGTGCTTGGGAAAGTAAACAAGAAGAATAAATAATAACATCCCGGTAATGGTTAACAATACTCATAACCGGTTTGTTGAAATTGGCCGTATTGGCAGGCCACGCGGACTTGATGGTGTTGTCCGCTTTATGCCAAATGACATTTTTTTGGAAGGTTTGTTTGATGAAACGGATCTCTTTTATGTAAGAGACTCCAGATCAGACTTGGTTCCTGTGCGGATTCAAAATCTGCATATCGAGTCAAAAAAAAACCAACAATCGTTCTTTGTAAAATTTGATATGATTACCGACCGCGCGAGCGCTGAAGAGGCTCAAAACAGACTTCTCTTTATTGAAAGCAGATATCTCAATGATCTTCAGCCCGCAGTCGAAACGGATGATTCTGTTATCGGATATACTATTCGATATATGGATGCTGATTTCGGAGTGGTCCTGGATATAATGGATAATCCCGCTCACCCTATTCTAGAAGTGAAGGTTGATGCCGGGACAATATTAATTCCTATGGTTGATGAGTACATCGAACAGACGGATCATGATCAACATGTTCTGGTTTGTAAAAATCTCGATCAGCTCCTGGAGGATTAGGTTAAATGCTTAGAATTGATATTCTATCTGCAGTACCGGATTTGTTAGAAAGTCCGCTTAACCACAGTATTGTTGGGCGGGCCCAAAATAAAGACATTGTTGAGGTGGTTATTCATGACCTTCGGGACTATTCAACCGATAAACATCGGAAAATAGATGACTATCCGTACGGCGGTGGATCCGGAATGGTATTATCACCACAACCGATTTTTGATTGTATTGATAAACTGACCTCCGAAAGAGACTATGATGAAATCATTTTCACATCTCCTGACGGTGAGCTCTTTGAACAGAATAGCGCAAACCGGTTATCCATACAGAAAAATCTGATTTTTCTTTGTGGACACTATAAAGGGGTTGACCAAAGAGTTAGAGATGAGTTAATAACAAAAGAGTTTACGATCGGTGATGTGGTACTCTCAGGCGGTGAACTTCCTGTATTGATGATGGCGGATGCTATTATCAGACTGATACCCGGTGTATTGGGCGATGCAGAAAGCGCATTGTCAGATTCGTTTCAGGACGATCTTTTGGACGCACCGGTTTATACAAGACCGACGGATTTCAGAGGATTAAAAGTACCGGAGATCCTAGTGTCAGGTGATCATAAAAAAATTAAAGAATGGCGCTCATCAATATCTGAAGAGCGCACAAAACAGAGAAGACCCGATTTATATAAAAATTTTAATAAGAATAACTAAAGCCCAGTAACGAGGACACTAATAACATGGATAAATTAAAACTAATTGAACAGACCGTTGTACATGACGATCTCCCGGAATTTACAGCAGGAGACACCGTAAATGTCCATTATCGCGTTCGTGAAGGGGAAAAAGAGCGAATTCAGCAATATCAAGGCGTTGTTATAAATGAGCGCGGAAGTGGCGCAAACAAAACTTTTATTGTTAGAAAAATGTCCGGAAGTGTGGGCGTTGAACGTATTTTCCCGCTCTATTCACCTTTTATCGCTAAGATTGAAGTTAAAAAACGCGGTAAAGTAAGACGTTCAAAACTTTTCTATCTGCGCGAAAGAAGAGGGAAATCAGCGCGTATACAAGATAAAGACGCTACCAATAAGATAAATACAACTAAAAAAGAGTCTTAATTATCTCTTAGGGCGATGTTTTCTGAACATCGCCAACTTTATCTAAAACGGTAATTCTGATCCATAACTTTTCAATATTCCATTGATTGGTTTATTTGTCATGTAGCCATAATCAAGCGGTTTAATACCGGCCAATGAGTTTATATGATGATTCAGTATTACTACAAAAAAATTGATCCACTCTTTCATAAGTTTTATTAATTAAACATTCATCAGATATGAATATCATCCTATTTGGTCCCCCGGGAGCCGGTAAGGGTACACAGGCAGACAAACTGATTACGCATTTTCAATTACCACATCTATCAACAGGAAATATTTTCAGAGAGAATATCAAAAATGAAACACCTTTAGGAAAGAAGGTAAAATCTATATTGGATTCCGGACAACTTGTTCCAGATGAAACAGTGATCGAGTTGGTATTAGATGAGTTACAAAAAAAACGCTATTCAAAAGGCGTTATCTTGGATGGATTCCCTAGAACGGTTAGTCAGGCAGAAGCCCTGGATAATTTCTTCAGAAGCAATGGAGATAAAGTAGATGCATTTGTAACCCTAACCGTCCCGGAAGATGAGCTGATAAACCGTATTCTAAGCCGGGGTGAAGGACGTTCTGATGATACTCCTCAAAAGATCAAGACCCGTTTAAATGTATATCGAGAAGAGACAGAGCCGGTCTTAAATCACTATCAGAAACAAGGGATTGTAAATGAAATTAATGGTGTAGGCAGCGTGGATGAAATCTTTGAAAGAATCGTTAATTCACTATCCTGATCCCATTTTTTTTAAAAAATAAAACCCGTCAGTTCGAGCGCAGTCCCGATGTTTTTTATCGGGACGAAGTCGAGAACTTCCTGCCAGGACAAAGAGCATTTCACTACGTGTACAAAAAATGAGCGCTTCGCGGGGAAAAAATGAGCGACTTCGCCTCGTCGCTTTTACATCGCTTTGTTATATGGGATAAATAAGGAGCGCTCCTCATCTGCGCTCAAACTGACGTTATAGCACTCTGCTTTTTTTATCCTACCCCTTCATCACATCCAAGATCGCAGGGGTAACATCCTGTATACTGTGAACAGACTGAAAATCATTTGCCTGTCCCATCACAAAAAGTGGCACCGGATTTCGGGTGTGAGTTTTCACGGATAGATCTTCTAAATTCCCATGGTCACTGGTTATGACTAATGTGTCATCCGGACTCAACCCCTGCATGATTCCCCATATAAATTGATCCAATACCGTCAAAATCTGATCCGCCATATCTCTATTCTGCTCATGACCTGCTTTATCGGTTAAATAGTATTCATATAGAACCAGATCATGCTTTTTTAAGGAACGAAGAGCCCTTTCTGAAGCCTCTTCCGGTACTATTTCCGGTACATCCAGATTTAATCTGGATCTCCACACGGATTGAGTTATCTCAGCAGTGATTGCATTCCCATTAATAACATCCTTAATCCTGTTTAATCTCAAACCTGCTGATTTTGTCATCAGTGTAGTACAACTCCATCGATCTCTTTTTTTTGATCTTTTAAAAAAAATATCCGGATAGGCATTTATAAAATGTGGTTTTTTCCCAAGATCCATCACTTTATGAAACAAACTTTTTTCTCTTAAAAGTGGTTTTATCCCCGAGTGTGGATAGGGTCCAAAATGCTTTCCAATCACTTTAGGTGCATTCTCCCCGGTGAATAGTGTTGTCTGCCCGGTACCGCTTTGAGGCAAACCATCAACACCAAGATTCGCATCAATTTTTTTAAATAAGATGTTCTCCTCCACTCTTTCATCACAAAGTGTATCAAACCCATTCGAAGCAGTAAAATGAGAAAAAGATTTGATATCTCCGTTTGATAGCGGATTTAATGGATTGCGTTCTCCAACACCAATACCATCAATAAAGATAAAACAGAGTGCCATTAGCGATCCATGACTAAAGTGACCGGCCCATCATTAATAAAATCTACTTCCATCATCGCCCCAAACTCGCCGGATTCAACTTTTAATCCTGTTTCTTTTAAGATTTTAATCATTTGATTATAGAGTTTCTCCGCCATCTCAGGTTTTGCGGCCTCTATAAAACTGGGTCTGGTTCCTTTTTTCATATTTCCATAAAGAGTAAACTGTGATACAACCAATATCTCTCCATTAATATCCTGAAGTGATAAGTTCATTTTACCCTCACCATCATTAAAAATTCTAAGTTTTGGTATTTTTCTGCAACACCAATCCAATTGTTCTTCTGAATCTGATTCATGAATACCAACCAGTAATAAAAGTCCATATTCAATAGATCCGGATACATTACCATCCACTCTCACAGACGCATTTTTTACTCTTTGAATTACTATTCTCATATGTGTAAAAACTTGTGGATAAACCGCCTAACTATTGTTTACAACTTATTATTTAAACTATTTACCAAAACTATCCACATCAATACACATTTAAAAATCTTTATCAACAGTAAAAAAGAATAACTTTAAGTGTGAATAGATTTTTAACCTTTTATAGGTGTAAATAATATAAAATGTGAAGAACTGTTTTTTTACGATGTAAACTATTGTTTTTTAATAAAAAATTATAAACAATGTTATTAACAATAAGCTTTTATTTATGGTTTTAAAAAGAACAACTTAGTTATAAACATATCCACACGCTCCTACTACTATAAACAAAATATATTAATCTCATACTTATCGTTAATACCTGTGGATAACCTTCTTAATTAATCTAAAAAGAGAAGTTTGATTCTTTCTATATTTATATGATAAAAATAATTCATATAAATCAGTTTATAGTGTCAGATAAAAAATTTACTTACAAAGATTCAGGAGTAGATATCAAGGCGGGTGAAGATCTCGTAAACTCTATTAAAGATGTGGTTAAAGAGACACATAATGCAAATGTATTATCGAATATAGGTGGATTTGGTGGACTCTTTTCTGCTGATTTTAAAGGAATGAAAGAGCCGGTATTAGTAAGTAGTGTGGATGGTGTAGGAACAAAACTTATTGTAGCATTTAAAGCCGGAAAATATGATACCGTTGGCCAGGATCTGGTAAACCACTGTGTAAATGATATTGCCGTATGTGGAGCTCAACCACTTTTTTTTCTGGACTACTTTTCAACAGGAAAATTAGATCAACAGATTGGATATGATGTAATCAAAGGTTTTTCAATTGCTTGTAAAGAGAATGGAGTTGCGTTAATAGGAGGTGAAACTGCTGAAATGCCGGATATTTACAAAGAGGGAGAATTTGATCTGGCCGGTACCGTTGTGGGTGTTGTGGACCGTGATCAGTTAATTACAGGTCAGAATATTAAAAAAGGGGATAAATTAATCGGTTTTAAAAGTAGCGGACTCCATACAAATGGATATTCTTTAGCCAGAAAGGTTCTTTTTAATCAATATGAAATCAACGATCAACCGGTTGAATTAAATCAAACGATTGGAGAAGAACTTCTATCCGTTCATAAATCTTATCTTAAATTAATAACAAAGTTAAAAGGTATTAAAGAAGTAAAAGGCTTTTCACATATTACCGGAGGAGGAATAATAGGAAATACAAAGAGGATCCTTCCTGATGATTTGAAATTATCAATAGACTGGAACAATTGGACCCGACCAAATATTTTTAAACTTATTCAAAAGACGGAAAATGTTCCGGAAGAGGATATGAGAGCTACATTTAATTTAGGAATAGGTCTTATAACAGTTTGTTCAGAAGA
>JAGXIS010000121.1 GCA_024635465.1 Bacteroidota bacterium
ACGAAAATAATGAGGATCTGAAAAAAGCACTTGATCAGATTAAAGAGGGATTTTTTAATGAGGATAAAACTCTCTACGATCCTATCATTGAAGCCATTTTACATAAAGGTGACTACTTCCTTGTACTTGCGGATTTTGAAGCATATGTCGAGACTCAAAACAAAGTTGACGATCTTTTTAAGAATCAGGATGAGTGGTTCAGAAAAGCACTGTTGAACTCAGTTCGGGTTGGAAAGTTTTCGTCAGACAGAACGATTAGAGAATATGCTGAAGAGATTTGGAACGTGGAAGTGGAGGAGTGAGAAGTATTTTCCGACACCGGAGGTGTCAAACATGAATAGCCCCGGGCAGCGCCCGTGGGGAAAAAAAGGATCAATGGATTTTGCATCACGCATTGCCTTGAGATCCTGAAATAAATTCAGGATGACATAATGGATTGGATTGCCATAAACATTACGCTTCTGGATAGGTCTTTTTATTCTTCCGTCTATGGTAAGCCATATAATAGAGGGTAATTAAGGCGGCTCCGATGTCTGCAATTGGGAAAGAGTACCAAATACCGTTCATACCGAAGTACACGGGCAGTATTAAAATGAGCGGGATTAACAGAATCCTCTGTTTTGAAATGGATAGAATCAGTGCGGGAGTTGCTCTTCCAATGGCCTGAAAATATGCACCTCCAAGTAAGTTTATGGCAATGAGTGGGGTGGCCAGAAATGCCAGTCTTAATGCGGGGGTAGTCTGACGAATCAGTTCGGGCTCATTTGTAAAGACAGATATGATTTGAGGTGTAAAAATCATGATCACTGAAAATATTCCAAAGGCAATCAGAGTTGCTGATAACATTGATAGGCGGATAATTTTAGTGACTCTGTCCATCAATTTGGCACCGTAGTTATACCCTACAATCGGAATAAACCCCTGAGTGATGCCGAGTACGGGGAAGTTCGCAAACATCATCAAACGTCCGATGATGCCATAAATAGACAGACCGAGTTCCCCCCCATAAATAAAAAGTGAATTATTCAATATGATCGAAAGGATACTGATTGTGCCTTGTCGGGCAAATGTAACAGATCCAAGAGCGATTGTCTCCCGGATGATTGGCAGATCCGGTTTGAGGTTTTCTTTCGATAATTTCATCTGTGAATCTCCCTGTAAAAAAAACCAGGTTGCAAAAATTGCACTTGAAATATAGGAGATGGTTGTTGCCCAGGCTGCCCCTTCCAGCCCCATATCCAGTCCAATTATAAAAATAGGATCGAGTATTATATTTACGACTGCAGGTATCATGATCGTAAGCATCGCAATTCGCGGAAATCCTTCAGCCCGAATAACATTATTACTCATCATCCCCCAGGCTAAGAAGGGCGCACCGATCAGAACTATGGAAAAATATTGCAGTGCAGGCTCTTGAACGTCCCCTCTGCCACCAAAAAGTGCCAGAATTTGGTCAATGAAGATAAAACCAAGTACAACAAAAAGAACACCAAAGGTTAACGTGAGTCCAACCTGATTTCCGAAGGTTCGATACGCTTTTTCGTCTTCTCCTTCCCCAAAAGATCGTGAAATAATAGAGGCTCCACCCACCCCTATCGCCATCCCGATACTGGCTATCAGAAAAGTTATGGGCAATACAACCGTGATGGCCGCAATTCCCAAAGAACCGACCCATAAACCCACAAATATCGTGTCCACGATGCCATAAATTGACATAACCAAAATACCGGCTGATGCAGGAATGGCCTGTTGTCTAAGAAGTTGTCCTAGCGGCTTAATGCCAAAATCATCCCGATTATTTGTACTCAAAAGTATTTATTTCGTATGGATTTGGTATAGTATACATCATAAATGGATATAGCATTTCATCAAGGGGTGTCAAAATGATGTAAAAAAATGTTACTATGGTCTGATCTATTTTAGTTAACAATAGGATCTATACGCTCTTTACAGTAAAAGGTTTTTTGATATATTCAACGTGAAAGGTTTATAAACAAATCAATTTATAATCTGATGGTATGAAAGTTGAACATGAGTCTAATGAAACAAAAGGTGTCTTTTTTATCGAAAGGGATGGTGAGCGGATCGCTCATATGACCTATTCTAAATGGGGGAATAAAAAATTTATTATTGATCACACAGAAGTTTCGGACGAGCTTCGTGGTAAAGGGGCAGGTAAACAGCTGGTGATGGCTGCAGTGTCGTATGCAAGAGAGAATGAGATGAAGATTTTACCTCTCTGTCCGTTCGCCCAATCTGTTTTTGGCAAAACTAAAGAGATACAAGATGTATTAAGCCGTTGATAGTACAAGCTTAAGATTAAGCGCTTAATATAGTCCGTAGGGGCAAAACAGGGGTAAATAAATATGTGAATGATAAGGACTCTTTTATCTGTTATCTTATTGCAGATTAATTGATATACAAATGATATTTGAAATATGGAGATGGAGTTTCAGGAAATCTTAACTAAAGCCAGAGAGATCTTAGCGATTGAGCTATTCACAGTTCAGAGTGACCCAATTACTATTGGCTCCATTCTTGTATTTTTAATCTTCTTCATTGGTTTTTTAGTTTTGGGTTCCATAACCCGCAGAGTTCTTCAAAACAGATTTTTGAAGAAATTTAATATCGATTCAGGTCTTCAATTCACACTGGCAAGGGTTGCTCAATACATTATTGTAATCATCGGTGTATTGATCTCATTTCAGTTTCTAGAGATCAACCTCACTAGTCTGGCAGTTGTTTTCGGTCTGCTTTCAGTAGGTATAGGTTTTGGCCTGCAGAACATCACAGCAAACTTCATATCCGGTCTGATCATCATGTTTGAACGGCCGATCAGTGTAGGGGATAGAGTTCAGGTTGATGATAAGGAGGGAGATGTGACGGAGATCAGTATCCGTTCAACCATGATTCGAACATTAAATAATATTTCAATCATAGTACCCAATACAAAGTTTGTAGAGAATGATGTTGTTAATTTTTCTCATGGAGACCCAACGTTCAGACTGGATATCGATGTGGGTGTATCTTATTCTTCTAACTTGGATACTGTTTTAAAAGCACTGAATGAAGTTGCAGAAGAACATCCAAAAGTGATGGATATTCCCCAACATAAAGTTCACTTGACAAACTTCGGGGACTCTTCATGGGATATGAAACTGCTTGTCTGGATTCCCAATGTGAAAGAGCGTTATACCCTCAGAAATGAGATCAATCAGGCCATTGTTAGAAAATTCAAAGAGCACGAGATTGAGATTCCATTTCCACAACGAGATCTTCATTTGAGAACAAGTATTGCGCATCCGGAAGAAAAGTCTGCATCGGATAGGGTGACAGAGGAAGGGAAGTGAAAATCATTCCAAAACAAAGCGAAAAGTAATGGTACCCCACTGTACTTCTCTGGGTACTCCGGAGGGTAGGGGTGAAAATCGCCAGCTTCTCAGAGTTCGCATCACTTCACGTTCCAATTCCGGATTCATTTTTTTCATGGGCATTACCCTGCCGAGTGATCCGTCCGGATTTACTTCAAATCGAATTGTGATAACAGCTTCTTCATTTGTCTGATTGGTGGGCAGTGGCTGTGACACTGGATTTCGGTTTAGATCGCCATCCCACTGAAGGTCGTACGGAGCCGATCGATCGTCAGTGTTTCCGATACCCTGATCCACATTGGGATCGCCTTCAGCGCCACGTACATCACCGCTTTCAGGAACGCCCTGACTTATTTGCTCAGCTTCCTGTGTAAGTGGAGGAGTAACTTCTTCTACTTCTTCCTCAGTTACTTCTACAACTTGCGGTTCGATGACTTCTGTTTCCGGAGTTTCAACTACTTCATCATCAACAATTTCTTCAACCTGATCGGGCAGATCAACGGGTTTTGCAATCTCTTCAACAGGATCCTGTGGTGTTTCAACCGGCTCTACTATCTCCGGATCGGGTTCATTTGGTTCGACTTCAGCCGGATTGGGTCGGGTTGCCACTTCCTGTTGTTGCACCGGTGCGCGTTCTGCGACGGTACCGCTTCTAAACTCTCCAAGGGTCACCTCAATAAATGAAGAACGTTGATCCGTATTAAAATCGATCGTGTAAAGTAGAGCAATAATAATAATGACAATGTGTATCGCTGCCGTTACGCTGGCTCCAAAGCGATCATCATCTTCAAAATATTTTTTTAACCAATCCATTATCTGTTTTTAATCTCGTTCAGTCGCCATTACAATACTCATATTCAATGCTCTGCCTATATTCATAACTCTGACAGCATCATCTACGCGGGCATCTCTGTCTGCACGTATTACTAACGAAGCATTTGGCTTATTCTGATAAACTTGTTGAATGATTAACGAAAGGTTTGCCCTTGGAGTCTGTTCGCCATCCACAAAAAAATCACCATCTGGGGTAATAGCCACAGAAATCTGGTTCGCTTCTGTCGTTACACTTGATGTAGCTTGTGGCACATTGACACGGATCCCAAAATTAGTAACAAATGAGGATGTAAGCAGAAAGAATATGAGCAACAGCAAAATAATATCAGTCAATGATGACTGAGAGAACATAGAAAGCGGTTCTTTAATACTACTGTCTTCTCTGAAGTCCATGGAATTAATCCTCCTGACGCTTTTTAGGTGTCGGAGCCTGAAGAAGATCTACAAAATCAGCAGATGCATTTTCAAGTTCAAAAATCATTCGATTGATCTTGCCAAGGAGATAGTTATAAAAACCAAATGCGATAATACCTACAATTAATCCGGTCGCAGTGGTGATCAGCGCTTCCCATATCCCACCTGCAAGTACACTTGGGTTTACATTCCCCTGAAGGGATTGAATATCCATAAATGCACGGATCATCCCTGTAACGGTACCTGTAAATCCGATCAGTGGTGCTACACCGGCAATGGTTGCAAGCCAGTTCATTCGCTTTTCAAGCTGGAAGATCTCTTTTTTCCCTGCTTTTCTAATAGAGTCCTGAATATCAACGATAGGACGCCCCAATTTGCGAATACCGGCTTTCAGAATTCTGGCGAGCGGTTTATCAAACTCTTCGCAATATTGAATCGCTCTTTGCTGACTGCCTGATTTTAAAAGAGATTCAATGGAATTAAGAGTGTGATTGATATCCATTTTGGAATTCTCCAAAGATCTCCACCGCTCAGCAATTACATAAATTGTAAGAACAGAAAGAATGAAGAGAGGGATCATTAATAATCCACCCTGGGAGAGAATTTCTAAAAAAGAGATCGACGAATCATCCTGCATCATATCCATAAGCAGGGAATCAGTCTCTGTTGTTTGAGCCTGTAGTTTCAGAAAATAGATGATATTCATGTAAGTGATTATTGTTACTGTATACGTTGTATGAAATTATTTTCGTTGAATGGTTCGGGGAGTGTTAGTGCTGCCTCTTGTGCATCCGGGATGCTTTCAAATTGTCCTAGACTAACTCTCCAGACTTCCAGACTATCTACGACTCTCGCGGTAATATGAACCCTGTATCCATCAGCACTAAAATTTTCAGCAACATCTTCTGCACGCAATTCATTGTAAAATGAGTGGATTACGATAGAATATTCATTATTAGCTTCCTCCACTACCACTCCGGTTAGACCATACATCTGATCTTCAGTTGGAACCGTTGCCTCTACAATTTGTTCCTCAACCGGTTCATTATTAATGGAATCTTCTTCAATAATTTCAGCACTTGTTTCATTACTCACGATTTCCGGTTCATTGTCAGTGACCATCTCTTGTGAATCTGTACTACCGGATTCTTGTGGCGCCGGCTCACTTACAGCTATAGAATTCTCTGAAACGGAGTCCATCGGTCGATTAAAGTAGATGAGTGCGCCAATAAATAGTATTGCAAAAAAAGCAAGTAGTGCCCAAACTGCACTGCGGTCTCTTTTCTTGCGATTAGGTTGTTTCGAAATGGGTTTTGCTGCCGGTTTAGGGTTTGGTGGCGCTTTCGGTTTTTCGGGTGGACTCTTTCGATCGGATTTAGGCACTACAATTAAATCATCAGTAGCACTGATTGAGCCGGATGGATCATCATCATCCGGGATGGCAGTATTTCTTTCAGGTTTGAGCTCAACCGGTTTCATTCCGGCATATTTAAAACTAATCTCTGTAGAGAGTTCCTCAGAAGGCTCAAATTTTAAGTCACCCTCTTGATCAAAGAAAAAGAGCCCAAATTCTTTTATTTCAAGTGCTTTACCCCTGTCAGCAGCATCCAGAATTCTTTCAATTAACTGTTCGAGTTGGTTTTCAACCTCTATCGGTGAAAGACTCGTTTTTTCGATCAGAAGGTCTACTAGTTTCGTTCTGTCAATTGTCATTGGAAACCTTAATATTTGATTTAAATTCAAGAATATCCTTGGGAGGCATCATAACAACTTTTCCATTACTATATCTTTTTTGATGCTGTTCATAATGTATGACTTCGAATGAACCGAACCCATCAATCTCAACACTATTTTTTTCAACAAGTTGTTCACGTAATATTTCCTTGAACGCTTTTATAAATACTGTATCCATGAAATTAAAATATGTATGTGAATCCTACGAAACCCTGGAAACCCGGTTCCCTATAACCACTCCAGAATTCATAATCTTCGTTTAATATGTTAAGTAATTTACCATATATACCATATTTCTCTGATAATGAGATTTCAAACCTACCTCCAAGAAGGAAATAAGATGACAATTGTTCACCTAAATGATCCTCTCTAATCCCTGAAAACTCACCCCAACCTTCAACTAGAAGGTCGTTTGTAGGCCGAACTGAAACAGCAGCCTTCAATGAGAGTGATTCAGAAAATGGAATCTTGTCACCATTGGATAATTTAGGAATTTGCCAATGTCCATCCACATTTATCCAAATTACATTTGGACGTAAATCCTGACTTATCCCACCATAAACCCGAAATATATTGGCATCCATGAAGTTTGCCATATAATAACCATCAACAACGCCCAACATACTTCCGGTTGCTGATCGTCTTGAATAGTACTGAAAGTTTTTGACATCTTGAAAAGATACGCCGGCTAATATTTTCGTACCGTAAAAAGGCTCCATCAACAATTCACCTAAAGCCAGGATTTCATACTGATGTTGCAGGGTTGAATTTAGGTCAAAGAACTGATTTTCTCTCCGGAGAGTTGAGTACGTGGCATGAGAGGGGGCTGCAGACACAACGCCTCTGATATTGAATCCCGTAAAAAATCTGTGCTTTATTTCTACTTCAGGCGCCACGTAGATTTTAAAATCTTCCACTGCATCAGTCACTGAACTAACACCCAGACCTGCTTTGATATCGGTACGATAGTTAAAAAGGCGTTCGTAATGTACGGAGAGGGTCGAAACAGACCATGAATCACTTTGATTAAATAAGGGGCTAATAGAACCGGTTTCATTTTTAAAGCGTACTCTGTGAATTTCATTGATTTGATTTCCAAGTCTGGAATATTCAGCATCGAAATCGATCCCCCATTCCGTCGCTTCCCCAGTATAATTGATACCAGTATAATTGATATCTGAAATGGACTCAAAATTATTAGTAAATCCACCCAGTGA
>JAGXIS010000122.1 GCA_024635465.1 Bacteroidota bacterium
ACCTCATCTTGGTCACTCTCTGAAACATCAACTTTATGTTTTGAAACTGTCTTTCGCTCTTCCTTTTTCTCAACAAAACTATTCCATGTGTTGCAAATCGGACAAGATCCCATCCATTTTGGGGATATATAGCCACACTCTCCACACTCAAATTGTATTTTCTGCTTTGCCAATTATATCTTAAAATTATTCACTGTTGTCATCTAATTTTTCGATTACAGTCTGATTTACATACCATAACATAGCTATTATACCAAGGCCAATACTGATGTAATAGGTAATAATTCTCCATAAAAACACAGCTAGCCCGATAAAAGCAGTCCTCGTAATTAAAGGTCCCAGAAAAATAGCAAATAGTCCTTCTACTCCTCCCGACCCACCCGGTGTAGGTATCACTAAAAATGCCAGATTCATGGATAAACTTCTTAATACGAGCAGAATTTCATCACCCGGCAGCAAACTTAAAACTACAATCACCGGTAGTGCAATTTTACACAACCAAGTCATGGTCGTCAGAAAGTATGCTTTTAATACAAAGCTAATCGGTTTATTTCGTAATTGAATTGAGTAATTCTCGAGATTATTTGCTTCTGAATTCACTTTTTCGGAAAACTTACTCAAAAATCGCCAACCGAAAATCTTCTTCAGAATCTCTTTCAAAGAAGCAGGATTGATTAATAAACCATAGGTTAACAGAGCACCGTACATTATCAAACCGGCATATATCAAAAACATAGTAATGTTTCCGGCCAGACCAATTTCATCAGGTATTACTTCGAAATAGATACCGGATATTAACAATATGGGCACAGCCAGAGCATACCAGAATTGATCTAAAAGTACACCGTATAAGATAATAGCAGAGGATTTACCAAACTTGATGCCTTCACGGGTCATGGCGAATGTAGCAACAGGCGCCCCACCTATGGTAGAAGGAGTAACAGCAGAAGCAAAATCCCAGGAAAGTGCAATTCGAATGGAAGCCATCCTGTTAATTGCTTTGTCTGCGAGAAACCGAATTTTTTCAGCTGAAAAATAGATTTTTAGAAGAGTAACAAATATCGCAAGAATGAGTCCGGGTAGCCTCTTTGGTTTTAGATGTTCCAAAATACCGGGAGTGTAAGTCAGATAAATGACAACAGCCATACTTAGCAGACTCAGAGTGATTGAGATTGCCAGATATTTAAATGAGATCAGTGGGCCCGATGAAAAGCTATTTTGTTCTTTTTCCTGCAAAAAAATTACATAAGAAGCCAGGGTTACTGTTAGTGCAGAGTTTAAATAAAAAAGTCATACCGTTGAATTAACGGTATGACTTTAAAGATGATTATTAGGCTATCGTAATCTCTTTATTGAGATAGACATCCTGAATATGATTGAGCAATTTAACGCCTTCTTCCATTGGTCTTTGAAATGCTTTTCGACCACTAATGAGCCCCATACCACCGGCTCGTTTATTAATTACAGCTGTTCTTACTGCATCAGCAAAATCATCTGCACCGGATGCTCCTCCGGAATTAATAAGTCCGGCACGACCCATGTATCCGTTTGCAACCTGGTATCTGGTTAGATCGATCAGGTTATCGGTAGTAAGTTCTTCATAGATGCGCTTGTCTAATTTACCATAGCTGGAGTCGCCTGCATTCAATGCAAGATAGCCACCATTATTTTCAGGTAATTTTTGCTTTACGATATCTGCTCCTATTGTAACTCCAAGATGATTGGCTTGGCCGGTCAAATCTGCAGATGAGTGATAATCTACACCATCTACTTTAAACCCACTGTTTCTGGTGTAGCACCAAAGAACAGTAGCCATCCCCAACTCATGAGCATACTCAAATGCTTCAGCTACTTCTACAATTTGTCTTGAAGACTCTTCAGAGCCGAAGTAAATCGTCGCTCCTACTGCTGCTGCACCCATGTCGTAAGCCTTCTGAACTGAACCAAACATAATTTGATCAAAAGTGTTTGGGAAAGTTAACAACTCATTATGATTGATTTTTACTAGAAATGGAATTTTATGAGCATACTTTCTGGCTACAGAACCCAATACTCCAAAAGTAGAAGCTACGGCATTACATCCCCCTTCGATTGCCAGTTTTACAATATTTTCCGGGTCAAAATAAGCCGGGTTTTTAGCAAAAGATGCACCTGCACTATGCTCAATACCTTGATCAACCGGTAGAATCGAAAGATATCCTGTTCCACCCAATCTTCCATGGTTTATCATTCTTTGCAAATTGTTTAGTACTCTTGGACTTCTGTCCGAATGATACCAAATATCATCTACATACTTATCTGATGGTAAATGAAGTTTATCTTTTGGTATGGTCTTGCATACATGATTTAATAGAGAGTCAGCATCTTTCCCCAGTAATTCTTCAATACTTGATTTCTTTAGTGTCATATTAAATTTACTCCTGTCTTTGTATTCACAATTTCGTTTACACCTTCAATATACAGGGAAATTTTACAATAGGCTATTGTAAGTCCGATCTGACATCTATGGAAGCGCTTCGAATTGAAATTTTTAATCCTTTTAGCAAGGATGCATAAAAACCCGTATTTTTCTAGATTGAAGTGCAATTTTTATGATGATAAAAAATCTACATATCGGCAATAAGCCTCTCTTTTTGGCACCCATGGAGGATGTAACTGATTCACCATTCAGACAGATCTGCCGTAAAAAAGGGGCTGATATTGTTTTCACTGAATTTATCAGTTCCGAAGCGATTATCCGTGATTCAGACATTGCTATACATAAAATGTATTTCAACGAGATGGAACGCCCGTTTGGAATACAGATATTTGGTGGACGAGAAGAGGCTATGGAAGGAGCTACCAAAGTAGCAGTCGCTAATAAACCGGATTTGGTAGATATAAATTTTGGATGTCCGGTCTATAAAATCGTCAAAAAGGGCGCCGGTTCTGCCTGTCTGAAGGATCTTGGGATGATGGAACGCATGGCCGGAACAGTTGTGGATGCTGCAGGTGAGCTACCTGTTACGGTTAAAACACGTTTAGGTTGGGATGATCAAACCATTCGTATACAGGAAGTGGCACTAATGTTGCATAGTCTTGGAGTAAAAGCTCTGACTGTGCATGCCAGAACAAGAGACCAAAAATATAAAGGTGATGCACGCTGGGAATGGCTAAAAAAACTTAAGAATACCCCCGGATTAGAGATTCCAATTATCGGAAATGGTGATGTCACTTCTCCAATACTTGCAAAAAAAATGTTTGATGAAACGGGTGTTGACGGAGTGATGATTGGAAGAGGTGCCATTGGCAATCCATGGATCTTTGAACAAACCCGTCATTTTATTGAGCATGGTGAAATGATACCGGATCCTAATATAAAACAGAGACTTGAACTCTGTGCAGATCAACTTCGTCTTTCAGTTGAACATCACGGTACTAAGTATGGTGTGATCATAATGAAAAAACATTACGGCCAATACCTGAAGGGAATTCGTAACGGGAAAAAACTACGTGCTGCCATTATGGATGAGAAAGAGATGGAGCCGATTCTGGAACTCCTATTGAATTTCAAAGAGGAAGAAATCTACGCACTAACTTAGTTCAGAGAGCGCATCATTACCCATCAAGACTATGCATTATCTCAATAGCTCACACAAGAGATAAATGTGATAATACTACAATTGAAACTCTCCAATCCTTCTTTATACATTAACCTCTCTTCATTAGATTTTTTCAGCATCCATAAATGGAACTAAAACTTCAGGCACTTTCATATCTCCGGCTTCTGTTTGATATGTTTCAATGATTGCAGCCACCACACGAGGCAGCGCTAACCCGGAGCCATTCAGTGTATGCATGATTTCATTCTTACCATTTTCATTTCGAAATCTCAGTTGCATTCTACGAGCTTGAAAGGATCCAAAATTTGAACATGAACTCACTTCCAACCATCGTTTTTGACCGGGACTCCAAACTTCCAGATCATATTTTTTTGTCTGAGTAAATCCCATGTCACCCGTGCACATCAATAGAGTTCGAAAAGGAAGTCCCAGCTTCTCTAAGAGTGACTCTGCATACTCCTTTAAAGATTCTAATTCCCGGTCTGAATGGTCAGGATGTACAAACTTGACCAATTCCACTTTATCAAATTGGTGAAGTCTGTTGAGTCCCCTTACATCTGCACCATAACTACCGGCTTCCCGTCTCCAGCATGGGGTGTATGCAGTATAATATACCGGCAGATTATCCAATTCGAATATTTCATCTCGATGGAAGTTTGTTACGGGAACCTCAGCCGTCGGTATTGCAAAAAAACCGTCTCTAGGCATGGTATACATCATATCTTCTTTATCGGGTATCTGGCCCGTTCCCCTGGCAGAATCCTCATTCACAAAATAAGGTGCCTGTATCTCAGTAAAACCGTTTTTAACTGCTTCATTTAAAAAGAAATTTATTAAAGCTCTCTGAAGTCTGGCCATATTTCCCACATAAAAAGGAAATCCAGCGCCGGTTACTTTAGATCCTCTCTCAAAATCAATCCATTTTTTATCTGATGCCAACTCCCAATGCGGTTTAAACCATTCTTTTTGTACTTTTTCACCCCACTCTGAAATAACCTCATTATCATTCTCAGTCGCTCCAACCGGTACAGAATCATCCGGTACATTAGGTATCTGATAGAGTAGTGAATCCCGTTCTACAGCTAATTGATCTAAGAGCTCCTCTAACTCCTTAATTTTTTCTTTGGTCTGACCGGTTTCATTTATAATCTTTTGTGCTTCATCTTTTTTGCCTTTCCCCATCAAAGCACCGATTTCCTTTGCCCGGCTATTACTATCTGCACGTAACTGCCCGACTTCAGTTACTAATTTTCGCCACTCTTCATCTTTAACCAGAACTTTGTCTACAATGTCAGTACTCTTTTCTCCCTTATTGAGCATCCCCTTTTTAACCCTTTCAGTATGATCCCGAATAAAATTTATATCTAGCATTTTAAATGATAACTATTGGCAGTTCTATTTATCCTTTAAGATACAAGTAGTATCAAAGTGATTGAAATTTAATTCATTGATTATGAATCTGCATTTATTTACAATTTATTTATCAAGTGCACCTTCTACTCATTGTTTTCCTTATTTAATTAGGTTATTTTCGATGAGAATTAGAATAATTAGGAATATGGAGTTCCATTATGGCTTACCAACTAGACGATACTGACATTAAAATTTTAAACCATTTACAAGAGAATGGACGTGCTCAAAGAAATACAATTTCTGAAATAGTCCATCTTTCTGTTCCATCCGTGTCCGAAAGAATGAAAAAACTTGAGGAGAAAGGATTAATTGCTAACTATCATGCCATCCTGGATGCTAGAAAATTTAATTTTGATATTACTGCCTTTATTTTTGTTGAAGTGGACAGTTCCGAACGTTACCCTAAATTTGTAGAAAATGTAACAAATCACCCCGAAGTTTTAGAATGTCACTCTATCACCGGTGATGGTTCTCATATACTAAAAGTCCGGACGAAAAATACTGAAACCCTTGAGAAATTCCTCTCACTGGTTCAGACCTGGGATGGCGTAACCAGAACAAGGTCTAATATTGTATTATCCTCTTTTAAAGAGACTCGAAAACTTGCCATTGAACGTACTGTCGAAATTAAAAAATAACAGCTTGCCACATTGCAGATACTTATAATTCTATTCTTATCATGGACTCTTCAGCCCTCTTCAACAACATTGAACGGGCAAGAACAAAATGCCGATTCCGGGAATAGAATAGCACTAAGTTTCGATCACAACTCCTCCTATTTTCCAACTCAAACTGATTTAGATGAGACTTTAAAAGCCGGAATTAATCTGATTGAATTCAGTGATCCTACCTATTTCAGCACACGAACTATCAATAACTTCTTTATACTGATCGGCACATCAGACAGATTAGTAACGATGCATACATTTGAAACAGAGATGGAGAGTTATATAGAATCGACCCTAGCAAAATATCGTGATTTTGAGAATATCTATTCGGATAAACTGGCCGGTTTAAAACTTTTTCATTTTCCTGATGATTTTAGCCCATCATTCAAAAATTTATCCGAAAATTATATTGAAGTACTGTCAGAAGAAGTAAATCTGCCATTATACTATCAATCTTCAAAATATTTACTTGATCAGGGAGATGTTTCTCCTTATCGATTTGTATCTACTTATCATACAGAATCTGACATAGTCACATTCTTGCAGAATAGAGTCATTTACTTTGAACCGGAAGCCGACGATCTTGCAGCACTTCAACGATTGGAAAAGTTGCTAATACAATCTTTTGAGTTAAACGACAGTATCATAATAATACCTTCAGATTGGTTTTATGAAAGACTTCAAGTACAACCTGATCTTCAGTTGGTATTCAGTAATTATGCACAAGGAAATTTGATCCCTTTTCCATATCCCCAAATTGAAACACAAATCCCTGATCTCAATGTAGCAGTAATGTTACTGTTGATTATTTGGGTTTTGATCATCTGTCTTTACATCTACAGGCCCAATTTCACTGATACGTTATATCGATACTTTTTAAACCATTCATTCTTTGCAACAGATACAATGGAGAATAGAAATAGAAATTTCAGTGATGCATTTATCATACTGTTGCTTCATATTCTGACTGTTGCACTTTTCTTTTACACATTTTCGACTCAAATATTCAGCAAAAACGGTTTTGAAGCACTTTCACATAACTTTCCTCTACTATTAATTTCAGGAAGTGAGCCGCTTAGTTTATTTGTCCTTGGTCTGATTGTAGCCATTTTTTCTCATGTAACTTCAATCATTTGGATCTATTTATTTAATAAATCAATGAATAGAATCGGGCAAGCGATTCAGTTATACGCTTGGGGACTCTCTGTAAACTTTATCATCGTAACATTGATAGTAATATTCTCTTTTTGGAATGTGAATCCTTTTTGGATCTATATTCTCTCTGCTCTTTTTCTGATAGTCTGGTTGATGAGCTTTAATATCGCATCGATTGATGGGGCCCGATCTCTCGAACGTCGACGAATACTAAACATACTGCTAACTTTCGGGTTACATACTATTCTGATTATTGGGCTAATCCTGTTTCTGATTATGACTCCGGAGATCTATGAACCTATTAAGCTAGCTTTCCAATTGAGGTAATCGATATAAACGGATTTAAATAATCTGTTTTCTCAGTCTCGCAACCGGTATTTGTAGATTCTCTCTGTACTTGGAGACTGTTCTTCTGGCAACTCTATACCCTTCTTTTTTTAATATTTCCGTTAGTGCTTTATCACTCAGCGGCTTACTTTTATCTTCTTCTTCGATGATGGTTCGCAATAAATTCTTCACAACCCGACTGGAAACATCCTCACCACTATCCGTTTCCAATCCTTCACTAAAGAAGTATTTTAACTCATATACTCCAAAATTGGTTTGTACATATTTACCGTTAACCACTCTTGAAACCGTTGAAATATCCATCTCAATTTTGTCAGCGATATCTTTCAAAATCATAGGCTTCAGTCCTTCTCCATATTTAAAGAAATTATTCTGAAGTGATACGATCATCTTCATAATTTTCATTAAGGTATTCTGTCGCTGTTTTATAGAGTCGATAAACCACTGTGCAGATTCAACTTTCTCCTTGATGAATTTTTTTGCCTGACCTGACCCACCATCATTCTTCTTTTTCTTTAAATTCTCCCACATCTCACGATATTCTGATGAAATTCTAAGAGGCGGCGAATTTCTCTGATTTAATCGAATGATGAATTCACCTTCATTTTGTGATTCACTATCATCCGGTTCAAAGTAAACTTCAAAATCAGGTTCAATATATTGCTGACCGGCTGTGGCAGGGTTACTGACTGCGCCCGGCCTGGGATTTAACCCTTTTATTAATTCGAAAACTACTTTTAAATCTTCATCATTGATATCTAATCGATTTTTTAGTTTTTCGAAATGTTTTTTTTCAAATGCATCCCATTCAGACTCGAGTATTTTCAGAGCCAGATTTTTAACCTCATCATCAGCAACAAAGTTCTTAACCTGACAAATCAGACAATCTCTTAAATCAACAGAAGCAATACCAATAGGGTCCAGTTTCTGAATTCTCTTTCTGACACTGTTTACTGACTCTTCATCTACCAATACTCCATGATTGAATGCAATGTTATCCACTACAGCATTTATATCACGCCTGAAATAACCATCTTCGTCTAAAGATCCTAAAATCTGATCCGCAATTAATACCTCCTCATCACTCAGGTCCATCAATTGAACCTGATCTTCTAACTCTTCTAAAAAAGATGCATGATAGGGATCCGGCAGATCCTTCCAATCTTCATTGTAATTCGATGAAGAATAATTAACCCCATCATATTCAGTATTTTGAGCAAATGAATCCCAGTCTATCTCACTGTTTTGATCTACAGGATCAGTTTTTGACTCCTTCTCATCAATCTCATCACTCCTTTCCCACTCCTCTTCACTATCCGGAACTGAATCTTCTATAAGAGTATCCGCTTCTTCCAAGACAGGGTTCATCTCCATCTCTTCTTTCACTCTCTGTTCCAACGCTATAGATGGAAGTTGGAGCATCTTCACAAACTGAATTTGTTGCGGAGATAACTTCTGATGCAAAGATTGTTTTTGCGATATGTTTTGTCCGGTTTTCAGCATAAAAATCTATGATTCAGATCGTATTTCATCACAAGCTTTCAAAAACTCCTGATACCACTCAAGCCCATATCTTCTTGTAAGGGCACTTTTGAGGAAATCTGCTAAAAAAATATTATCATCTTCACCTCTACGGCATCCGCCTGAGCAAAGTTCAGGTATATATTCAAAATTTGCATAATCGAAATCGGCAATTCTCTTTAATCGGACCGGATAAAGGTGACAACTTATCGGTTTTTCCCATTCAAAATTACCTGCAAAATAGGAACTCTGGATGGCACATGTTGCAACACCCTGTTTATCTTTTTGAACAAAAATACACTCCCCCGACTCAATACATGTTATTTCATAACCTTCTTTGGAACTCCCCTTCACAATACCCTCTTTTTCTGCAACTTTAACTGCTTCCGGGTTCAACTCTTTTTTCAAAGCACGAAATGCTTTTCTAAGAACCGGTATCTCTTCTTTACTAACTGGTGCCCCTGCATCACCTATAACACAGCACGCACCTTTGCATTTTGTAATATTACAAGCAAACTTTGACGTTGCTATGTCTTCCGATAAAATTACATCACCCACTCTAATCATTGTACAGAACTATATGTTTTAACAAAACTCCATATCTCTTCATTCAAGTCATACTTAATTGACTATCTATAGATGTTCTATTCCACTGAATTTAACACTTTTTATTGTGTTAAGTGGACGACTTTAAAAATGTTATTTCCCAATTAATCCGGTTAACAAAGCTCAAAATACTTGCCCGCTTTCTGTTTAACAGCTCCCTGCAACTCCAAATTCAAAAGTTGGGGCAGAATTTTATAAGTTGGCAAACCCGTTTTATCGCTTATTTGATCGATGTGCAGTTCCTCTTTTTCAAGAATCTGACAGATAGAGGTCAATTCTTGATCCAAACTCATCATCGTCCATTTTTTCTCAGGGTGATTTACACTGACTACAGACCTTTTGTTTGCATTCACTGAAATTTCAACCAAAATATCTGTCATTGTTTGAACCAGCTTACCCTGTCCGGTTTTGATAAGGTAATTACACCCTTCGCCATTCATTTGATCCAGTGGATGAGGTATCACAAATACTTCTCTATTTTGATCTAAAGCAGACCTTGCTGTAATCATACTGCCCCCTTTAATTCCACTTTCAATAACTAATACTCCATGACTCATACCACTCACTATTCGATTCCTCTCCGGGAAATTCACTGCGTCAGGGACTGTACCTGGCAGATATTCAGACATAATCACACTACCATTCTCAATCATATCTGATACAAGTTTCCTGTTTTTTGCCGGATAGATCACATCGATACCGGATCCCAATACAGCGATGGTTTTCCCTCCGTTCCGTATGGAAGTGTCATGAGCTATCGAGTCAATCCCATATGCCAATCCACTGTTTATGGTTAGTCCGGCTTCTACAATCGCCCTTGACCATTCCATTGCCTGCTTTATTCCATATTTACTTGGGTTTCGTGTGCCTATCACTGCTAAACCATCCGTTTCTAATACTGTTTGATCCCCTTTAAACCATAATAAAATGGGTGGATCATAAATATGTTTAAGCAGTGTGGGATAGTGATTGTCTGTGATCGAAACCAAACTCGCGCCTATTTTCTCCGTGAGATCTAAATCGCGATCTACTATACTCCAATCATCAAACAGCACCAAATTTTTGGCACTTTGTTCTCCAATTCCTTCTATTCTGAGAAGATCGGGAATACTCATATTGAATATCTCCGACGCATCCTCCTCTTTCAGTGAATTAAGAAGCAATTTAATTCGTCTTAAGCCAATTTCAGGCACTCTCTTTAATGCCAGAAGTGCTCTATAGTGATTCCTCTTCTTCAACGTTTTGTAGTTTCTCCCAGATTTTCTCTCTTAATTGATCCATATTATGCCCTGTTGCAGATGATATCTCTACGATATCAACATCATCCTCTATCTCCGGTGCTTCATCCAGCTTGTATCCCTTTTTCAAATCCATTTTTGTGATAGCCAGAAGCCTTGGTTTTTCAAGTAAATCAGGGCGATAGGATTCAAGTTCGTGTAGTAAAGCCTCATATTCGGCCTTCATATTTGTATCACTACCAACCATGAATAGCAATAGATTATTCCTTTCGATATGTCTTAAAAATTGTAACCCTAATCCTTTCCCTTCATGAGCATCTTCAATGATGCCCGGGATATCTGCCATCACAAAACTTCTGTAATCTGAAAATTTAACAACTCCCAAATTGGGTTCAAGAGTTGTAAATGGATAATCTGCAATTTTAGGTGTTGCTTCAGATAAAGCCGCCAGTAGTGTACTTTTACCGGCATTCGGAAAACCAACCAGTCCTACATCTGCAATTAGTTTTAGTTCGAGTTCTACTACACGCTCTTCACCCTCTTCCCCCTCTTGAGAATGCTGTGGACTCTGATTGGTTGAGGACCTAAAATGCCAGTTCCCGAGTCCGCCACGACCACCCTTGGCAATAATTAACTTCTCTTTATCCTCAGTAATTTCACCCAATCTCTCTTTGGTTTCTGCATCAAAGGCAACTGTTCCCAATGGAACTTCAAGCACTACAGAAGCTCCATCTTTTCCAGTTTTTTTTGCACTTCCACCATCTTTACCGTGTTTGGCTTTAATAAACTTACGGTATCTGAGATCCAGTAGTGTGTTCAGTTGAACATTGCCTTGGAGAGTGATATCGCCGCCTTTACCTCCATCTCCACCGTCCGGTCCTCCCTTTGGTACATATTTTTCTCTTCTAAAATGGGCCATCCCGCTTCCGCCACGTCCGGCTGTAGTATATATTTTTGCGTAATCTGCAAATCTCATGATTTTACCCTATCAAAGGCTATTAAATTAAAATATAAAAGCACACGGATTCTAAATCTGTGGCTTAATCTCTCTTCAAAATTGCGGTTTAACTCTATTCAGTAAGAGCTATTGAACGTCATTTCTTCAACATTCGCAGGAGTCTGGATATCTTTTTTTTGAGCTTTGGCCGCTTCACTATAAAGTCTAAAAAGCCATGCTCCAGTAGATATTCAGATGTTTGAAAATCTTCCGGTAAATCTCTCCCAATAGTCTGCCGTATAACTCTAG